>JAGQHH010000662.1 GCA_020431945.1 Cyanobacteria bacterium HKST-UBA02
GACGACTCCATCGTGCGCGGCAACACCGCCAAGCAGCTTGTCAGGCTCGTGCGCCAGTCCGGGGCTAAAGAGATCACTCTGGTCTCCACCTGCCCTCCCATCGCCCATCCGTGTTTTTATGGAATCGACTTCCCCAGCCCGAGCGAGCTGGTTGCCCACGGTCATGACGAAGAAGCCATAGCCCGGGAGCTGGGGGCGGACAGAGTCGTCTATCAGAGCCTCGAAGGGCTGAAACAAGCCCTGGAAGAAGAATCTCTCTGCACCGGCTGCCTCACCGGCGAATATCCCACCAGTGTGGACGAGGGTCTCAACTTCGAGAAGCAAAGGCTTCTCGACAGAAAGGAGCAGGTGAAGCAGTCGTCCTGCTAGGCATCATATACGGTGCTGACTGAAACAACTACCACGGAGGAGAATCTTGGTCAACCTCGACAAAGCAGATACCAGAAGGCTGGTTTATGAGGGTTCGGTCAAGAGGCTCTGGCAGGCGCCGGGTGAAAATGGTCTGCTCTGGTTCGAGTTCACCGACGACTATTCCATTTTCGACTGGGGCAAGATGCCCGACACCATAGCCGACAAAGGCCGGGCCCTGGCGCTTCTCGGCGCGCACTTCTTCGATACCCTGGCAAGCGCGCAGTTCTGGCAGGAGCTATCGAGAGATCTAAAATCCGAAAACAAACGGATAAATCAGGACTTTCTCGCAAGCCGTCTCCATCATCCGGTCATGAAAGCCCTGGTCGATAAAGGTCTGGATCATCATTTCAAAGCTCTACGCGAAGAATCCGGCGCCCTTTTCATGGAAGTTCTCGAGGCCGAGGTCCTCAATCCGGAGCACCGGATAATCGCCGGGCGAGATCTCTATTTCTACCCGCAACTCCCGGAAAGACGTCCCCTGAGACGCCTGGTGCCCCTGGAAGTGGTATTCCGCTTCGGCATGCCCGAGGGAAGCTCGCTCATCGAGAGACTCGAAGCCGATCCGGATTATGCCCTGAGCCTGGGACTGGCGCAAAGACCTGAGCCCGGACAATGGTTCGACCGCCCGGTCATCGAGTTTTTCACGAAGCTGGAGCCCTCCGACAGACACCTTCAATATCAGGAAGCCGCCCAGATGTCGGCTCTCTGCCCGGAGAGCTTCGAGACTCTACTGGAGCTCACCTGGGACCTTGCTCTTGCCCTGCATCATATTTTCGCTTCCTGCAATATCGAGCTCTGGGACGGCAAATTCGAATTCGTCGCCGAGCACGGCGAAGACGGTAGCACCCGGCTGCTTCTGGCCGACAGCATCGGGCCTGACGAATTGCGTTTGCTCTACAAAGACAAGCATCTTTCCAAAGAACTGGTCCGCCGTCTCTATAAAGGTACCCCCTGGGAGCTGGCTGTGAGGGAAGCTAAGAAGCTGGCGAAAAAATCACCGGAGCGTTCTTTCAAAGAGCGCTGCCTGAAAGACCTCGGTCAGAGCCCGCAACCTCTCTCGAAAGAAGAGAAGAATCTGGTGGACCGGCTCTATCCTGTACTCGCCAATACTCTCAAAGGCAGCCAAGTATTCGCAGGTAAAGGCGATCTGGACAGCCTGGTGAACAGCCTTACCGAGCTGGAGAATAAAAGGACCGGAGCATGAGCGACTCGAAAAAAACCATCATGATCGTAGGCGGAGGCGGCAGGGAGCATGCCCTGGCCTGGAAAATCGCCTCGAGTCCTGTAGTAAGTCGGCTCTATTGCGCCCCGGGCAATGGTGGCACCGCAACCCTGGCAGGCAATGAGAATGTCCCTATCGCCGTGAGCGCTTTCGATGAGATTGCTGATTTCGCCCTCTCGAAAGAAGTCGACCTGGTCGTGATCGGTCCGGACAATCCCCTGGCCGACGGCATTGTCGATTTCTTGGAACAACGCGGTCTCAAATGTTTCGGACCCCGGGCCGCCGCCGCCCGGCTCGAATCCAGTAAAGCCTACGCCAAAGAGAAAATGACCGAGATGGGCGTGGCAACCGCCGGCTACGGTGTTTTCGACAACAAGCAGGAAGCCCTGGAATATGCCCGCAAGAACAAACGTGCCCGGGTCGTGAAAGCAGACGGTCTCGCTTTCGGAAAGGGTGTCACCGTTTGCGATACCATCGCGGAAGTCGAGACCGCCCTCGCTCAAATATTCGACGAGCGCGCTTTCGGCGAGGCCGGCGACAGGGTCCTCATCGAGGACAGGCTCGAAGGCGAGGAGCTTTCGCTCTTCCTGCTCTGTGACGGGAAGTCTATCCTGGAGCTCGTCCCCTGCCAGGATCACAAACGCCGATTCGACAAGGATGCCGGTCCCAACACCGGCGGCATGGGAGCATACAGCCCGGTGCCTGCTTACGATCGATTTCGCGATGCCATCGATAGCGATATCATCGAGCCGATCCGCCTGGCTCTCACCACCGGCAAACTCGATTACAAAGGTGTCCTTTTCGTGGGTATCCTCATCGAGGACGGCAAGCCCTATACCCTCGAGTTCAATGCCCGCTTCGGCGATCCCGAGACCCAGGCATTTCTTCCCAGATTGAAAAGCGATCTGGTGCCGGCGCTGTTCGCCTGCTCTGACGGCACCCTGGACGAGATCGAGCTGGAATGGGACAGCCGTCATAGCTGCTGCGTGGTGGCAGCGGCCCGATCCTACCCGGCGGGCTCTTCGAAGGGCAAGCCCATCGAGACGGGCTCCCTCGACGAAGACGCCATACTTTTCCAGGCCGGCACCGCCCTCGACGGCGACAGCCTGGTAACCAATGGCGGCCGAGTGCTCTCGGTAACCGGGCTGGGAGAAAGCATCGAAGCCGCGGCCCGAAAAGCCTATGACAATCTCACCCGGATCAAATTCGAAGACATGGACTACAGGCGGGACATAGCCGGGAGGGTAATAGCCCGATGCCAATCAAAATAGCTATTTTCGTCTCGGGCAGAGGCTCCAACCTGAATGCCATAATCCAGGCGGTGGAAGACGGCAGGCTCAATGCCAGCATCGAAGTGGTGGTGAGCAACGACCCCGAAGCGCCTGCTCTCGATCTCGCATCCCAGCACGGCATCAAGACTTTCGCCCTCAGTCACAAGACCCTCAAGAGACGCGAGCACGAGGACAAGATTCTCGAGCACCTTCGCCAGTACCAGATCGACTATGTGGTGCTGGCCGGCTATATGCGCGTCCTCAGCCCGCACTTCCTGAAAGCATTTCACGATGACCGGGGTTATTTCAAAGTAATCAATATTCACCCCTCTCTGCTTCCGGCTTTCCCCGGCACCCATGCTTACAGGGACGCCTTCGAATATGGTGTCAAAGTATCGGGGGTGACTGTGCACTTAGTAGATGAGAAAGTCGATCACGGACCGATCCTCGCCCAGGAGCCTTTCCCTCGCTTTCCGGACGATACCCTGGAAAGCTTCAGCGCCCGGGGGCTGTCGGTGGAGCATGCACTCTATCCCGCCGTCCTCGAGCAGATCGCCCGCTCGGGCATCAAACTCACAGCCAAGGAGACCGCCAGATCATGAGCCGGAAAGCGAGCGACCGCACCATAGAGCAGGCGGCGACAGACAGAGCCGGAGCCGAAGCCGGAGCCGA
>JAGQHH010000663.1 GCA_020431945.1 Cyanobacteria bacterium HKST-UBA02
CCAACTCTTTCAGTTTGCGCTTTTTCCGCCCTTCTGTTTTTCTCTTTCTGGACATTTGCTCCTCTCTCCGGTTTCCAGACACATTAACTATGCCCTGTTTCAATGCTGGCGAAAAATTGAACATCCTCAGACCTCCAATATCGAGCGGACGCTGGCCTCGATCAATTTCCAAGGAGACCAGCATGGCCACCGGCTCCGCCATTGCCACCTTTAGCTTTAAAGATGTATCCACCCCACCCAAATGCACCGGCGCATGCTTCAAGCTGTTTCGACTTGGCTTGATTCAAGGTCTCGATATGGTTGAGTTCTTCAAACTTGCGGTCTTTCCTTGCTTTGCTCTGTCTTTTGCTTTTCATTTTCGTCTCTCCGATTCGGCATATCTATACAGTACAAATCAAATGTGAGCGAAGTGTGAGGGAAGGTCTTCAATGATCGAGTGAGCAAGAGCCCCGGCAACCAGGAGTTCGCGCACCAAATAGCTGGGAAATAAGAGTCAGTATCCCGGCTTGTTGAAAGATGCGACCCCTTGAGTGTAGGTGGTGATAGCATCTACGGCTGCCTGGTAGCCTCCAGCTCGTTGTATATCCTTCTGAAGGGAACGCGCGCGCTCACGGTAGGAGGAGCGACTAGAAATCTGCTCAACGGCTTGCTGTAGCTTGGAAATAGTCACGTCACGGGGATGCAAGGCAAGACCCATGCCCAGTTGCTCGACGCGTTGCCGTTTGGCTCTGTTGCAAAAACTGTTTCAAAATTGGTGGCGAGATATGGGAAAGTAATTCCTCTGTCAATTTCCGTGTTTATGCATCCTCGAGTTCACCTTTGAGCGAGTTCCAGAACTTTTCGTAGAGAGAATGATCTTCAATTCCGAAGATTCGCTCAACTAGATAAACCTCGCCCTTGAAGCCTGGCAAGAGTTGCCACGGAAGCATCTGGCCTTTCCGAAACATTCGCATTGCTTCAAAGCCTTTGATGGTGGCATAGGCTGTTTTCATGGACTTGAATCCGCGAACAGGATGTATCAATCGCATGAGCATGCCATGATCGGCTTCTAGCCAATTGTTCAGGTGCTTCACTTGTCGGTGCTGGACGTCAGCTTCCAATTTATTTTGCCGACTTTTTTGCTAATTATCTTGCCGATGTTTTCAAATTATTCGGCATGTCAAAATGTATAGATTTCGGACAGAGGCGAAAACGAGGTCGAAAACGCCCACCGGTTGGCAAAAACACACCACTCACAAGATCCTCACATCTGGGTGGCAGAATATGAGAGACAAGCCCGAGGTGAGACGATGGCAAGGAAGAAGAAGAAGAAAAACCAAAAGCTAGCCGAGAAGCTCAAAGAGCTTCCAATTGCCCGGGAGCTCAAAAGTGTTGAAAAGGCGATTCTCTGCGGGGGCAGTTTCTACCCCAATCCAGAGATTTATATAGCTCGTACCCGCCCTTAAGTCAATCCCGGTCAAAATCCCGCCGGTCATTTTGGCTCTGGTAGTACTTTTGACTCATACAAGGCAGCTCTATCCCTAACTGTAAGTTTCAGCGCTATTTGGCGCAGAAATCGCAGAATTATTTGTCAGTCTGGACTGGCAAGGCAGCTGTGGCTTAAAAGCTGGACAGTCTCACAGAGTGACAAATAATTCTATAAAAAATACTCTCAGGCGTTCTCCAGGGCGAACAACTTGTCATGATCATATTGATCGTGATTTCGACTTTCGCGTCTTCCTGCGCAAAGGGGCCCACAAGGGCCCCCGGCGAAAATCTCGAATATCTAAAAATGGAGCGGGCGACGAGTCTCGAACTCGCGACCTACAGCTTGGGAAGCTGTCGCTCTACCGACTGAGCTACACCCGCGTACCTGTTAATTGTATCACCCGTCGCCCGCCGGATGTCAAACAGACCGGACCCTGGCGTTCTTCTTCATTTTGGAGAACCAGGCCTCGACATTCTCGAAGTTCTTGCCGTAGTCGAAGACGCTCTTATTGTTCTTGTTCTTGCTGGAACACTTGACATGCCATTTGTTCTCGGAGATGGGGTTGATCTCCACCTCGATGTTCTCGCCTCCCGAGCGCCAGCTCATCCCGGAGGTCGCCCGGCTGACGAGATTCTCGACGTCGTCGGTGACTGACTCTATATACGGTATCGAGAGCAGGGCTTCCCGGCTGGCCGCCAGGACTTCCTTGGAGCTGCCCTCCACCTCGAGCTCGCGGTGCTGCTCGAGATCCCAGATGCGCTTATGATGCGTGCCTTTAGCCATATACATATGAGCGGAGAGATCGAGGAGGAGAAAGACGAAAGTCAGAATGATCGCCACCACCAGGCCTATGGATAGCCCCCACTTTGCCGCATCTATGAAAGCATTCTGCTCGTTGTGCAGGACTATGATGAAGATGAAGCAAAGCATGCCGATACCGCCACCGATACCAAGCGCCATCACCAGGATCGCTTTTATCGTTCCAAGAATGTATCGGAAAAGCCCCGCCATGAGACCTCCAGGTCAAACTATCCTGAACTGGCTAAGAGTGCTGCTCGACGGGCTCTTCAGCTTCCTGATCCTGTCCGACCTCGCTCTTCAGATACCAGCGCAAGAACCTGAACGCCAGATAGACAGGCGGCAGGGTCACGAAAAGACAGATCAGTTTGTCAATGAATTTGAACATGGTTACGACTCCTCATCGTCATCGAGTGCACAGGACTCGTCATCGTCTGTTGAAAGCTTAACACCTTCTGCCTTGATATCCTCGACATCGACGGATTCTACTTCCAGCTCGTCGACATGGATGTCGATATCGTCCTGGGCTTCATCGCCGTCATCGCCTTCGCTTTCGCCACCCGCAATATCGTCCTCTAAGTCCTCTTCTTCTTCCTGGTCATCGTCATCATCGATATCCAGGCCCGGAGCCCCCACGCCTCCCGAAAGACCGAAAGGCATGCTATCTGCCAGAGCGGCGGCGGCTTCCGCCTCGGCTTTGGCACGTTTGCGCTCCTGACGCTCCTGCTCCTTCTCCGCCGGCGAGCGCCGGGGGAAGAGCCTTTTTCGGCAGCGGGTGCAAAAACAGAAGCTTCCCGGACTCAAATGCTTGAAGTCGATGGCTTTGAAGCCCACAGGCAAAAATGCTCGGGTACCGACCAGCCGGCGGTCGAGCCCCTTGAGCTTGCGCTGGTAGATGATCACATATTCGTGCCGGCAGGTGGTCTCAGCATTCATAGTAGATTATTTTAGCTCAGCTCGACCCGGCTCAGCGCTGCTTGGTGACCGGAAACTCTTTCAAAAAGCGGCCCTGCCAGAGGATCACCACCGCCAGCTGGTGGTCCGCCCTGACCGTATGGGGGCAGGAGAAATAGAGCCAGCGGTCCTCGCCCGGTGGAAAAGGCCGCGCCTGGGAGGCTACCGGGAGCATGACCATGCCGTTCTTCTTCCTGGTGGTGTTGTCGTAGAAGACGGCGGTGAGGTTGAGGTCGGTAATCGGCATACCGGTTATATTGCGAATCTTGATCTTGCCTTCCGGGGTAAGGCTGTCCTTGGCCAGCCAGTTCCGGGAAAAAACAATCGAAACGGGAGTGCTGCCGGGATTCCAGGCTTTTTGCTCGTCTTTGCCGTTGTCTTTGTCGGCGTTCACCGGCGCGCCCATCATGGCAAGCTGCTCAGCCACTCTCTCGGCATGACCCTTGACCGCGGTGGCCTCCTGGAGCTTTTTCTCGGAGATGAGCATATTGCTCCAGTTGACCAGGGTGGTCCGGAGCTTGGTCAAAAGCTCCGGGGTCGGTCTCAGGGTCGAAGCTTCCTCCAGGGCCCTGACAGCACCGGCATAATTGCTCAATTTGAGATTGACATCGGCCAGGAGCTCGTAATTCTCGACGCTTTTTTCTCTGTCGGTCAGACCAATAAGAGCGGTCTGGGCTTTATCGAACTCCTTTCGCTCGAGAAGAAGCTCGATGAGATGATGCCGGACCTCGAGATTATTGGGGTCGTCATTGCTCACCGCCTCGTAATTCTCGATTGCTTTGTCCGAATTGCCGGTACGTGCATAGATAGCCGCCAGGGCTCGCCGGGTCAGGGGCTCGTCGCAGACGCTCAGGCTTTTCTCAAGGAGCTTGATTGCTGCAGGGTCGTCCTGGTTCTGGGTTTCGGCCACGGCTGCCAGGCGGCGGTAACAGTCGCTGAGCTTGTGCGGAATCGCTTTCATCGTGGCCTCATCGAGACTGCCGCTGAGGCTCTCGCCGAGCTGGAGATGGTGGATGGCTTCTTCGAGCTTGTTGTCGTTGGTGTTCTGGTCGGCCCAGTCGAGATACATCTTCGCTCTCTCCGCCTCGAAGAGCTTGGGAGGACCGATACGAGCCGCCGAATGATAGAGCTTCTCGGCTTCCTCGAAGTCACCCCGGCGCTGGTAATAGTCGGCGAAGTCGGTAATCACCGGCTTGATCTGCTCGGACGAGAGGTGCAGACGAAGGGCGGTGTCCAGAGCTGTCCGACCTTCGGCATAACGCTGGGAGGCCAGATAACCCCGGGCCAGCCAGGGATAGACCTCGCCGTTGTCCGGTTGTTCTCTGGAAAGCTCCTCCAGCATGGGCAGCGCGAAAGCCGCCTTGCCTTCCTTGACCAGCTTGATGGCCCTTGTCAGAGGTGTCTCTTGAGGACGGGTGAAATAATAGGCAGCCCCGGCGAAGCAGCAAAGGATGAGAACCAGAACGAGGGTCTTGAGCAGGTTCGAACCACCCTTAGTGGCATTATCTTTTTGTTCTGTCGGCGTCGCTTGCATTCATCGAGTTCCCTTGAAGATATAATATCGTGCTATGGAACCAGCCGCGATCACTCTCAATCAAACGAGCCAGGTCTTCGAGCTCCCGGGTCGGACCGGAAAGCCTCTCTATTGCAGGCAATGGGGAGATGAGCAGGAAGCCCGGGCCCTGGTGTTGATCATTCACGGTCTCGGGGCTCATTCCGGTTGGTTCGAAGCCTTCGGAAGCCGGCTTGCCATGCGGCGCTTCGGGGTTTTCTCCTTCGATCAGGTCGGCTTCGGTCTCAGAAAAGATCAAACATTTAACAGCCGCAGCCAGTGGCAAGATGAAGCAATTGCCGTTTACAACCATGTTGCCGGACTGGCTTCAGGCAGGCCTGTCTTTCTCATGGGCAACAGCATGGGAGCCCTGGTGGCAGTAAAGATTTGCCGGCTATTGAATCCCCGCCCCGGCGGTGTCGCGATATTCTCCCCGGGTTTCGACGGCTTCCCGGGACGGTTCACGATTCCCTACAAGTTGAAAGCGGTGGCGACGGCCCTCATCTCTCCTGACACAGAGCTGGCTCTGCCCTACACCGTCGATGACATCACCTCCAATCAGGCGGTCAGAGACGAGCTTGCGCAAGACGAGCTCAAACGGCTGACAATCCCGGCCCGCATGGGTCTGGAGCTTCTCAACTTCACCAACGAATTGAAGAAGGAGGTGCAGTCACTGCCGGTTCCGCTCTTCATGGCCACCGCAGGCATCGAGACCATCGTCGACAATCGGCACAGCGAGCGGTTTTTCGAAAAGGTCGACAGCCCCGAGAAGACCAGACTGACCATGGACGAATGCTGGCACGACCTCATGTTCGAGGCCCAGCTCCCCCGGCTCCTGGACGAGCTCGAGCCCTGGCTGGTCCGCAATCTGAGCAGCACCTAATCTTATATGTGCTAAGCAATAATTTAGGTCCGGCCCTGGAGGCGAACAGCCCGACGGCACCGGCGATGGAGAGGAAGTCCCGGGGCGAGCAGATCTTCAAGTGTATAGCGTCCCTTGGTAACCGTGCTAAAAGCTCATATAATGGGTCACCGATGGGAGCAAAGCCCGCTCGAGTAAGGACGGTGAACAACGTGCGACACAATTTAGCTTCGATATTTCGCTGCCGCGTCAAAGAAATGGGAGACCGCCCGGCTTTCATTTACAAGCCGGATCGCAAGTCGGCTTACACCCAGTTGAGCTGGACCGGTCTTGGCGAGCGTGCCGAGAATCTCGCCTTCGGTCTCGCCGAGCTCGGACTCGACGTCGACGGCAAGGCTGCTATCTTCAGCGCCACCAGTCACCACTGGGTTCTCGCAGACCTGGCCATCCTCAGCAATGGCGCCGTATCGGTTCCTATCTACCCGACAAGCTCTCTTTCGGACATCGAATATATCCTCAACAACTCCGAGGCTCAGATTGTTTTTGTCCAGAACAAACGCCTCCTGGCCAAGATAGAAGGGCTCAAAGAGCGGGTTCCGCATCTCAAAGTAGCGATTCTAATGGAAGAGTCGGGAGACCCCGAGATTTACACCGTCGAGACCGTGGAGAAGCTGGGCGCAGACCGTCGCGCCGCCCACCCGGAGCTCATCTATCGCCGCTCCGAGAGCCGCGATCGCCAGGACCTCGCCACCATTATCTATACTTCGGGCACCACCGGCACTCCCAAAGGCGTGCCCCTCACCCACAGTAATATCATGGCTGTCATGGAGGATCTCCAGGGCGTCCTGCCGGTCGACGACAACGATATCTATCTCTCCTACCTGCCTCTGTCCCACGTTTTCGAGCGTGTTTGCGGCGAGTATTACTGGCTCCATTCCGGTGGCGCTTGCGCCTTCGCCGAAGGGATCGAGTATATGGCCAAGAACATGGGAGAGGTCAATCCCAGCATGATCCTGGTCGTGCCCAGAGTGCTCGATCGCATCTATACGAAAGTGAAAAGCGGCATCGAAGGCGCCTCCGGCAGATCCCGCCAGCTCATCGAATGGTCCGTCGATGTCGGCAGACAGATGGTGGAGCATATAGCCATGGGCAAAAAGCCGCGCAGGGCTCTCCGGCTCAAGCACTGGCTCGCCGAGCGGATGGTGCTCAAAAAGCTGCGCCAGCGCATCGGTCCCAACCTGAGATTGATCGTCAGTGGTGGCGCCCCCGCCACCAGAGAAGTGCTCAGCTTTTTCAATGCCATCGGCATATCGACCCTGGAAGGCTACGGACTCACCGAGACCGCCGCGCCCCTGAGCGTCAACCCCAGCCACCGGGTCAAGCTCGGCACAGTAGGAGCGACTCTGCCCTCCGTCCAGGCCAGGCTCAGTGATGACGGCGAGATCATGGTCAAAGGACCGACCATCTGCACCGGCTATTACAAGAACGACCAGGGCACAGCCGAGGCCTTCGAGGACGGCTGGTTCAAGACAGGCGATATCGGCACCATAGATAGTGACAGCTATATCACCATCACCGACCGCAAGAAAGACATCATCGTCAATTCCGCCGGCAAGAACATCGCTCCCCAGCGGATCGAGGCGATCATCAAGACTGTGCCCCTGGTCAACCAGTCGGTGGTTTTCGGAGACAAGCGCAAGCATCTGGTCGCCCTCATCTGTCTCGAAGAGCAGGCAGCCCTGGAATATGCCAGGGAGAACGGCTGGCCCTGCGAGACCTTCGAAGAGGTAGCCCGGAGCAAAGAGATTTACGACTATCTCAAGAAAGAGCTCAAGACTCGCTCCGGAAGCCTGGCCGACTACGAGCAAGTCAAGCGCTTCGCCGTACTCGAGAAAGAGCTCTCGGTGGAAGCCGGGGAGCTCACCGCCACCCTCAAAATCAAGCGGAATGCAGTAGCCCGCAATTATGCCGATCTGGTCAGCGCCCTGTACGAAGACAGAGCGCCGGTAGGTGGTGAATCCGGAGCGGCAGGCAACAACCGCTTCGCCTCAGCCAGAAGCTAGTTTCAACTCTGATTCAAGCTCAGCTCAGAAGCGGCGCTGAAGCCGTGCGATCGGCTTTGTCCAGGGCTGCCACACGCAGCACCCGGGAACGCCCGGCTTCGAGAACGAAGAGGGCTCCGTCCGAGCCGAAGGCTATACCGGTAGGATTGATCAGCCCCTTGAGGAACTCCTCGGTGCGACCTTCCCGGTTCACTCTGATCACTGTTCCGGCTCTGCCTGCGGTGATATAGAGCCTGCCCAGGCTATCCATGGCCAGGTTACCGTCATAGCCGTCAGCAAAATTGAAGCTGTCCGATTCGGCAATAGCGACCCGGCTCACTTCTCTGCCGTCCAGGGAGCGTTTGACCACC
>JAGQHH010000664.1 GCA_020431945.1 Cyanobacteria bacterium HKST-UBA02
TTCTGCCTGCGAATCCATGGCTGCGTGCGCTTGTCCATGAAGTCAATCAGACTCGAATTGGTGGCAAAGATATGGCACCTCTGCGACCAGACATGGGGACCTTCGATGGGTCCGACGATTTCATCGCCGATGGCCGAACCGGGCAGAACGTCTCCAATCCGGCTGTCGCCCTCCCATTCGATGAGATAGACGTCTATGCCGTAGGAAACCAGCTCGAGAGCCATCTCGAGTCTCTGCCTGGCCCTGGTGCTCCATTGGGCAAGCGGAAGCTCCTCCTCCAGAAGAGCCAAGGAAGCAGTGGTGAATTTCGAAATTTTCAAAGTGTCTTTCGAAGATGTTCCTTTCATGATGTTCTCCAGGACATTGATAGAAAAAAATCTGACCAGTGTGCTCAATACGCAGCAGTGATCAACCACCAGGCAAATTCACCAGGAGCAGGACGCAGATTGATAAACTGACGGTTCCTCTTTACCGGATGATCGCCCTCGTTGAGCTGACAGAAATGAATAGACTGGTTGAATCCATACTGGTCTTGCAGAAAGGCACGATCAATCTAGAGAAGGCAAAAAAGGACGAGACTCAATTCACATAGATTCAACTGGCCCACAAGAAACCAATCGAAAATGGTCCAGGCTCCTGTAGAATCCTCGAATCATGAGCGACACCAGCGCAATATGGACATCCACCTGCGAAAGTCTTGGAGCCGACAGCTCCAGAGCTCGCCGCTGCCTCGACGATTTGACAGCGCGCTACAGCGAGGCTCACAGGCACTATCACACCATGGAGCATATAAGCGGAGTTCTATCGTCTCTGGCTCGATTCGAGCAAGAGCCCAGCCCCGCTCAAATCTTCGCTGCCTTCTATCACGATGCTGTCTACGCCACCCGACGCCATGACAATGAGACAAAAAGCGCAGCCCTGGCTCGCCGGAGCCTCGAGACCATGGGGCTGAAGCCCGAATTGATCGAGACGGTAGAAGTGCTCATACTATCCACAATCAATCATCAGCCCCTCTGGGGCTCCAGAGAGACTCTTCTCTTTCTCGACTGCGATCTGATCACCCTGGGCTCCCCGAAGGACTCCTATGACCGCTACAGTCGCTCTATCAGACAGGAATACGACTGGGTGCCGGAAGATAAGTACAGGGAAGGTCGATTGAAAGTACTCAGGTCTTTCACCGAGCGCCGGGAGATCTTCTTCGTCGAGGAAATCAGAAAGCAATTCGAGAGCCAGGCACGAGCCAATCTCGAGGCGGAAATCGGAGTCCTCGAGGCAGCCGGTCGCTGAGACTCGATGGCCACTTGTGACCTCGTCAGGTGATCCAGTCCGAGTTCCATAAGAAGTAGCCGCGTGCCATCAGTGGTGATATTACGAAGTCCGCCTTTCGATCTTGATTGATCGAGCTTATCGAAAAGAGCACTGTTTACTCATATCCAAGTCAGTCGCTCGCGGGAGCCAATCTCACCAACAGCCAGTTTTCAAAAGCAATTCCGAACAAAAAGAGCTGATACGACGTATCGAGATTCCGCACGCCTGCAAAATTCCTTGAGGAAACGTCCGGATTCGGAGCGCAACTCCGGAGCCCTGGTAATATCTTGCGCCCCTGGCGCGAACCTGGAGATAGCTATGCTACCTTTCAAGATCGATTCAGAAACAACTTCTCGGGCGCTCGCCGCCGCGCACAGCTTGAAGGCTCGGCTCGAAACCCGCCTTGTCGGTCGTAAGACCTCCGGCTGGCGCTGCAACTGCGGCACCTGCGGAGCCGGCGATTCGGTAGTGGTGGGCGTGAGCGTTCCCTCCCTGGCACGAATCGCTCGATTCATCTTCTGGTCATGCCAGCTCGAAGACGACACCGGCAAGACCTGGAGCCACGGTCTCGACCAGTACATCCCCATGAGCGAGCTCTTTGTCCTCTTCAGAGAAGCCTTCCAGGGCATCGAAGTGAGGACCGACCACCCGGCAGCAAGGTTTCTCCGGAGCGAACCAGCTCGCACCCAGAGCCGCCCGTTCATCCGATCAGGGCTCTACGTCCGGGTGGAGGAAGGTCGACCGGTGGGGCTGAAACCGCGGCGAGATGAAAATAGCCCCTGGCTCACTGCCGAGCTTCGCATCGACAGAGGCATCGCTCGTGATGTCGAAAAGGGGCCGATGCACGCCCTCGTCGTCGATCCCTCTTCGGTCGGTCAGGGTCCCGGCGAATACTACGATCTGGCAGACGCCGGCGGTACCTACTACCTCGACACCGCCGACAGTCTCATTCCCATCGCCCGTCTCAACCAGAGCCGGGAAGGTCCGGTCTTTTTCGAGCTGGATCAAGACGTGACCCTGCTCTTCAACTGAGCTTCACAGCCATATTCGAAAGGATTGAAATGAGCATTTTCCTCCTCGACTATCTCACCCGGATTCTTCGGCACCGGATCGCCAGGTACACGGCTGCAGCCCGCGAAGAAGCCACGATGATCGCCTGCATAAATATCGCTGAGGCAGCACGGGCAC
>JAGQHH010000665.1 GCA_020431945.1 Cyanobacteria bacterium HKST-UBA02
CCCGCCCCACAACCTCGGCGAGGTGGTGGACGGCGCCATTCGAGTGCTCACCGATGAGAAGCTCCGGACCAAGGCTGAAGAGGATTTCAGCGGGCTGCCCGCGGAAGAGCGTGCCCAGGCCGAGCAGCAGCGCGATCTCCAGGTGGCTATCGAGCTGATGAAACAGGTCAAAGGTCCTGACTTCCCGCTGGGCGGCGTGATCATGGGCCGGGACGGAATCGTCGAGGCTTATGCCACCGGTCGTGGTTCCATCAAGCAGCGCGGCGACGCCACTATCGAGACCCTGCCAGGATCCGGCGGGCGCCAGAGTCGCATGGGTATCATCATCACTTCGCTCCCCTTCCTGGTTGGTCCCGAGGCTTTCGCCCGCCGGGTCGCCGATCTGGTTCGCTCCGAGCGTCTCACCGGCATCAGCGATGTCAATGACGAGACCGATCGCAGCGGTGTGCGCGTGGTCATCGAGCTCAAACGGGACGCGCATCCCGAAGTGGTCCTCAATAACCTCTACAAGCACTCCCAGCTCCAGCAGTCTTTCGCGGTAAATACTCTCGCCCTGGTGCGGGGCAGACCGATGACCCTGAAGCTCTGGGATCTCCTCTCCGAGTTCATCGATCACCGTGTCGATGTAGTCACCAGAAGGACCCGATACCACCTGCGCAAAGCCGAGGAGAAAGCCCACATACTGGTCGGCTTGCTCAAGGCTCTCGAGAATATCGACGAAGTCATCAGAATAATCCGCAAATCCGAGTCCACCGAGAAAGCTCGGGAAGGACTGATGAAGAAATTCGATCTCGACGAGCTCCAGGCCAATGCCATTCTCGAGATGCAGCTCCGCCGCCTGACAGGATTGGAGCGTGAAAAGATCCAGTCGGATTATGACGAGCTGGTCAAGAAGATCGCCGAGTACAAGAAGATCCTGGAAGATCGCAAGCTCGTGGACGCCATCATCGAGCAAGAGCTCATTGAAGTAAGGGAGAAATTCGGGGATGAGCGCAAGACCCGGATCGAAGACGATTCGGATACCGAGATCTCAGCCAAGGACCTCACCCCCAACGAGCCCATGGCGATCTTCATCACCAACCAGAACTATATCAAGCGTATTCCGCTGGACACCTTCAAGCGTCAACGCCGGAACACCCGGGGTGTGAGCGGTATGAAGACCCGGGAAGAGGATGAGATCCAGCATTTCTTCGTGGGCAACATGCATGATCGCCTCCTGGTCTTCACCAACCGGGGCCAGGTCTATCCTGTGGAAGTCATGGCGATTCCGGAAGGGGGACGTTCGGCCCGCGGGCAGAATATCGTCAACCTGGCGCCGATCACCCAGGAAGAGAAGGTCACCGCAGTCATACCGGTGGCGGAGTTCAGGGACGATGCCTATCTGATAATGCTCACCCAGGGCGCCTATGTCAAGAAAGTGCCCATGTCCGAATTCGCCAATGTACGCAAGAGCGGCATCATCGCCATCACTCTCAGCGAAGGCGATGAGCTCGGCTGGGTGCGTTCTTCGTCCGGCAAGTCCGATGTGATCATCGGTACCAGCAACGGTATGTGCATCCGCTACAGTGAAGAAGAGCTGCGCCCCATGGGCCGCACCGCTCGTGGTGTCAGGGCCATAACCCTGCGCGAGCAGGACGAGATCGTCGGTTGCGACGCCATCGAGCCCAAGGACAGCTCATGTGTCCTGGTGGTCACCAATGACGGCTACGGCAAGCGGGTCAAGCTCGAGGAATTCCGCCAGCAGGGTCGTGGCGGTGTCGGTATCATCGGCACCAAGTTCAAGACCGCCAAGTCGAGACTTGCTTGCCTGAGCGTGGTCGAGCCCGATTCGCAGATCGTCATCGCTACTGCCAACGGCATCGTGGTCAGACAGCAGGTCTCCGAGATCAGCGCCCAGGGCCGCATGGCTACCGGCGTGCGCATCCAGCAACTGGCCGAAGATGATTCGGTGGTCTCGGTGAGCCCGATTGTCGTACCCGACACCGGTGACGAAGGTGACGAGAACGGCGAGTCAGAAGGCGACAAGAGCGAGTAAGCTCAGGTCTCTAGATATCGAAATAGTCTTCCGGTGTAAGCTCCAGCTTTTTGCACTTGGCTATGCACCAGTTGAGCGAAAGCTGTTTGGCAAGGGCCATGTCCTCGGAATTCTGCGGGCAGGAAGCGAATACTTTGCCCAGGATCACCAGGAGCTCGTCCTCGAAAGGCTGGAGAACTTCCGGTAGAGCCATTGCCCAGTCGCCGGTGTGGGAGCGCGAGACGATATCGACCTCATGCTCCAGCGGTTGGACGCGGTGGACCGGATTGATTTTGTTTTGGTGACGGGCGATAGCTAACATGATTATTGATTCCTGCGGCTTCCAGAATATAAGAGACTTATTATGGCGGTTATAATAACGTTACATAGTGGTTTTGAACAAGGGCCCCCAGCCAATTTATTGGTGATGTCATTGGGAAGATTCCCATGCTTTGTAGAAAATCCGGCTGTTTTCGACAGGGAGAGGCTTTGAAAAGGGACGATTCGAGATTGAGAAGAGTGGTGGCCGGCAATCCTTATACGCCGGTCTCGATTCTCGACAGGCTGGCCGGGGACGAACTGCCCCTGGTGCGCCGGCTCGTGGCTCAGAATCCTCGCACTCCCTGCGATCTCCTGGCCAGGCTTGCTGCCGACTCGAACAGCGATGTCCGGCTTGCAGTGGCTGAGCATCCCCGTGCCACTTCGAGTCTGCTCAGCGATCTGGCCAGCGATCAGAGCCCGGACGTGCGTTATGGACTTGCCGAGAATCCTCACCTGCCCAGGGAGATTCTCATCGGTCTGGTGAAGGATGAGAACCCTTATGTAAGCAGTCGAGCCCGAGAGACCCTCCGGCGATTGGAGAGCTCTCTGTACGAAATTTCCCTATAGCGATGG
>JAGQHH010000666.1 GCA_020431945.1 Cyanobacteria bacterium HKST-UBA02
GTCCCCTCAATCTGGCCCCCACCTCCTCCACCACCGTCGCTCTGGCCATGGGGGATGCCCTGGCGATCGTGCTCATGACCCGCAAAGGGTTTCAGACCGAAGATTTCGCCCGCAGCCATCCCGGCGGCAACCTGGGCAAGATGCTGATCACCGTCCAGGACGTCATGCGCTCCGGCATGCAAGTGCCCACCGTGGGCGAGACCGCCGAGCACGCTGCGGTGCTGGAAGAAATCGAAGCCAAAAAGCTCGGCTTCACGGCAGTTTGCGATGACGAAGGCGCTCTGAAAGGAATCATCACCGACGGCGACCTGCGCCGGGGCATGGTCCGTTTCGGCTTCGGAATCTTCCACAAGACCGCCGGGGAGCTGATGACCCGCAATCCCAAGACGATCTCAGCCGACTGCCTGGCTGTTGCAGCCCTCAAGCTCATGGAGAAGCATTCCATCTCGGATCTGCTCATCCTCGACGACCGCAAGCGTCCGGTGGGGCTCATCGACTTGAAAGACCTGCTCCGGGCACGCATCATCTATCGCTTCAGTAATAATCGTCGCTGTCAGTAATCTCGTCCGGAGCCTCTTCGGCTTCTTCCTCGGGCTCCTCTTCTTCCTGTTGCGGCTTGACTTTGGCAAGGCCGATCAGGCGCTCCAGCTCATCGGCAGTAAGCCCGATGGCAGCGGCAATCTCCGCCCGGCTGGGCTCGCCGCCCTTCTCTTCGGCGAGCTTCTGGCTGACGGAGCGGACCGAGTTTATCTTTTCGAGAATATAAGAAGGAACACGACTCGACCGGGTCTCCGCCGCCACAGCACAGGAAATCGCGTCTTTGATGGCGAGAGCCGCATGCTCTCTGAAACTCAGTCCACCATCGGGACTGTAGTCTCCTACCGCATTCATCAAACCGACAGTGCCCTCATTGAGCAGATCGAGAAAGCTCACCTCGGCCTCGCAATAGTCTTTGGCTATCCAGACAACCAGGGGAAGATAACCTTCATTGAGCCGCGCCCGGGCGCCTTCGGCGGCTCCGCCCCCGGCAGAGACCTGGTCCAGAAGACCGGCCTCGCTTTCTTCCGCAAGCGGCGGCTTTTTCACGATGGCATCGACACAGCCCCTTACCGCCGGCGTTTCTTGAATTACCGAGAAGATCCTCTCACTGAGGCTCTCTCTTTCCGGGAGACTGGCAAGAATCTCCCGGACCGCCTCCAGATCTTCGCCGCTGGGCTTGCCTTTGAGCTTCTTTGCTGCCATCTGTCACCTCGAAAAATAGTCATCATAATATATCCGCTCCGGTAACGACCCGGTCACGATGGCAGTCTAGATTATAGTCAGGAAGGCAAGAGAGCCTCCGGAGATTTTAGGAGGAAGCCAGATTGGATGATTCGTCATCCATGAAGCGGAATCGACAAGGGGAAAGGACAGGTGAGGACTGGCACTCAGTGCCGGTCTTTACTTTTTGAATAGTTTCCTCGAACTCTATCAAACCGGCTCACGATATAGTTTGAAGAATAAAAAGCCACCGAATATTATTCTTCAAACTATAACTCTCCTTCCGCTAGGGAACATAGTAGGCTCCGGCTCTTTGTGGTAAATGATATCTATACCCCTGATGATATCTAAACCCCGGTCGAGACTTCAGCCATGCAATCAGGCGGCGAGCCTATCGACATCTGGAAAAGGTTGAAACGGCTGTCCAAGGACAGAGATAAGATCTGCGCCCGCATAAGGCGGCTGAATCATTCGATCATGCACCGCTCCACCAGGCTCCAGGAGCTCGGTGACCGGCACAGCAAGCTGACTTTCGCCGTAGACAGGCTCCGGGACGATCTGAGCAAAGAGCAGCTCGAGCTGGTCTTCAAGCTGATAACCGCCATCTCGAAAAAAATCGACCGGCTCACCGAGGACATAGGCGAGCTCTCGGATCCCAACATCGGTCTCTTCGCCGAGCTCCAGGACGTGGATGACGAGATCCGGGCGCTCAAGGCAATCATCGAAGTCGACAGGGGTGGCGAGAAGAAAGCCGAATAAGGCTCTCTTCACCGTAACTGGTGGCAAAAAAGATCTTTGAAAAGTCTCTTTCTATGCAACCGGGGGAACCGTCTGGGCCTCAGTCTGCTGAACACTGGCCATGACATTGGCATAGCCTTCCGGGGTGAGACCATCGAGCTTGCCGGCTTCGAGGAGGTCGAAAACGAAGAGGATATTGCTTCTCACTTCGGGACTATCGAGACAGTGCTTGATACAGGGAGCCGGGGCGATAAAGAGGGATCGTTCCGGGGAGACTACACCCAGATTCTCGATACCGTTCGCCTGGAGGCAGACCCAGCTCCATCCGAAAGTCTTGACGAGCTGATTGCCCCAGACAGCCCCGAGCCCGAAAGCCAGCTCCACCGACTCGGCGCCTTCCGAATTGCGGGTGCCCTTTCGGCAGTCGTTCTGGAACTCGCCAACCACCATGTCTATCTGCTGGACGATCATCCTGGATGTGGCGTCACGGTTCTTCAACTCAAGAAGCTTGAAACCGTAGCGGTTGTCTTCTTTGATCTCGGCCATCTCCTGCCGAGTCAACTCTCTCTCACTGATGCTCATGCGCGCTCTCTCCAGGGGTTGCCTTTATCTTGCCCATTTTTCCGAGATTCTAGATCCGGGCAATTTCGTCTCACAGCTGGCGTCTGCTTTTCCAGACCGTCGGATCGATTCTATTAGAATAATCGGGCTTCAATAGCGAACTTAAGGAAATAGAGCGATTTTCGAAGCAAATATTTTCAAAGTCTTTCAGCTGTTCGCCTGTAGCGACCAAGCTGATCACTTTATGGTGCTTAGCGCGTCTCTCGCTTGCCTGTAATCAGAGTCCAGTTTGAGCGCCTCCTCAAAGTCTTGCTTTGCTCCGGCTGCGTCTTTAAGCCCCCTCCTGGCTAGACCTCGATAATAATACGTCTCAGGGTCCTTGGGATCGAGGGAAAGAGCCTTCTTGCAGTCTTCGAGCGTGGCCTTGAAGTTCTTAACCGCAAGCCAGGTATTGGCTCGTGACGTGTAAGCTTTGGCAAGCTCTGGTTTGATTCTGATTGCTTCCTTGTAGTCAGCGAACGCCTCTTCAAAATTTCCCAGATCGTGCCGGGAGCAACCGCGATTTACGAATGCTTCCGCATACTCGGGATTCAGCTTAATGGCTATGCTGTTGTCCTCTACAGAGCCGCGAAAGTCCTTACTGTGCCACTTGACCAGTGCTCTGCCATAGTAGGCCTTTGAAAGGCTGCAATCCAGTCTGACTGCCGAGTTGAAGTCTTCAATTGCTCTGGGATAATCCTTCAGATCCATGTAGGCATAGCCGCGATTGATATAGACTACCGGGTCAGGATCAACTTGAATAGAAGCACTATAGTCGGCTACGGCACCTTTGAAATCGTTAAGCGAGCTTTTCAACCATCCTCGCTGGAACAATGTATAAGCGTCCCGGGGATTTAGCCGCAGTGCTTCATTGAAGTCTAAAAGCGCGCCGCTCCTATCTCCCAACTCCGACTTCGCACATCCTCTGATAAAAAAGCCGGCAGAACTCCTTGAATTGAGCCTGAGAACTTGATTGGAGTCTGCTAGCGCCTTCTTGTATGCCTCCCGATCCAGCTCGAATTTCCCTCTTAGGACGTAGGCCTCTATAGCCTTTGGATCAAGCTTTATGGACTGACTGCAATCCGATATTGCACCAGGTACGTCGCCGTTGCTGGCCTTCGCCTTTGCTCTATCTAAATACAAATCACCGGAATGCGGTTTAAGAAGAATTGCCTGATCTAGGTCGAGGAGAGCTCTCCGCCAGTCACCCTGGCGACATTCCATCTCGGCACGTCTTTGAAGTACTGAGGCCTCAAGCTCCTTCTCTGCATAAGCGGCTTGCCAATTGCCGTGGGTAATCGCAGAGACCATCGCTATCAAAGAAAAGAGTACTAAGCGCCAAATGCTGTGCATAGTCCAATCTGCATGCTGTAATTCAATTCGCACATTATAACCCGCTCTTCAATCGCTGGTTACTGGCTTCTTCTTAGCTGCCGCCCGCTCCTTGATCGAGAGCTCTTTCAAGTAGGACACCAGGGAGTCGATCTGCCTGGCGATCAGGGGACCACCGGCCTCATCCAGGAAACCGGGCATGGATCGGTGGGTTTTGCTGCCATAGCTGATCACCTGCCTGATATGCCGGACATACTCTTCATTGTTATAGTCCCCGTAGATGAGGGCTCCGCCTACGGCTCCACGAGCATCCTTGCCGTGGCACATGGCGCAATCCGCCTCGAAAAGCGCCTGGCCGGCAAGACCGACTCCCTGGTCGACATGACAGCTCGTACACTTATCGCTGGTGAAGATCTTCACTTTGCCTGATTCACTCAGGCCTTCATGACGGTTGGCCACCTCCATCTTGATGGCCACC
>JAGQHH010000667.1 GCA_020431945.1 Cyanobacteria bacterium HKST-UBA02
AAACGACCGAAGTACGGCTTGAACATTGGCGAATTCAATTGTCCAGAAATCGTGACTATCCACCCACAATCCAGCAAGGCTGGTTTGCTGTTGGCGCCGAAAATCTTCTCACGAAGCTTTAGGATCTCAATCATGTCGTCGTTGGCACCACTCAAATCCCGCTGCGCTAGTTGACAGTTGACTCTCTCTATGCGCCAGGATATCTCGAGAGTCCTGCTCTCAGCCCCACTTCGGCTGATTCTCTCAATCCAATCTGAGCACTTTTGCCTACGGTCGCTCACATTGAGTGATTCCTGATAGAGCGCCCTCAATCTCTTCGTTGCCTCATTGGCCTCATTCAAGGTGCCAGCCTGTTTTGAAAGGAAATTCGACAAAGTAGTTTCGCACTCTCCAATAGTTGCCGAATTGTCCTTGTTATCAACTGAATTTGAGACCTTCGATGCATTGATATTCGATGGAGTTGCAATTGATACCGTGTTGCAGGATAGCATTGAGAGAATGAGCAGCAGGGATAGATGCCTTTTGAAACATGTGCGTGATTGATTGTTGAACATAGGTATCATCTCTCTAATATCCAGCTCCAGTCCTTAACAGTTTTGTCTTTAATGTTCCAGGATTTTAGCTCTCCATAGCAGGAGATACCGAATACAGTATTAAGCTCGCGAAGACAAATGGTTGAGTAGACCGCAGTAAGATTGTCTCTACTGCAGAGTTCTTCCGAGCCATCTTCCAGATTCCAGATACGGACCGACTTATCTTTGCCCGTGCTGCACAATCGTTTCGAATCTCTTGAGAATTCCAGGGCAAGTACGCTGCCAGCATGCCCTGATAGTTTCTCCACCTGCTCGCCGTTTGCAGTGTCAATAATGAATATAGTTCCTTCGGTAGAACCTATAGCGAAGCGGTTACCACCATCAGAGAGCGCGCATGGAGTGACGGCCCGACGCTTGAAACTATTCTGTATGGTCACGGGAGATTCGAATTTGACTTGCCTGGTGTCTGCGCTTCTCAGATCTTGGATTTCGATACCCAACACTTTCTCGGTCGAGTCCTCATTATCATATGATGAATAGTCAGAGTCGCATCCAGTGGCAACAAGTAATACCGAGTCTCCGCTGACCTTTGCCAGTGCCGGACGCCTCCGCCAGTTGTCGGAATTCGGACTTGATGCGTTCTTGCTTTTGATGAAATAGGTCTTGACGCTCGATCCCTTGGCCTCGACTACTTTCGTCCGCTCACCTGTGTCGTAGTCGCTCACGAATTTCGTCAACACTAGCGAATCACTTGAAGGATCGAAGTTGAAGAAATCGAACGAGTCAAAGTAGTCTTGATTCTGTGTAACTCTTACATCAGTTTTCCTTGTGAAGTTGCTCAAATCCCAGGTCGTGATGGTTTTCGATTCAAAGAGTGCAAGACTGCCATTGACGCGATTAACGCATGCATATTTTCCTCCAAAGGATTCCTGTCCCATTGGAAAGTATCTGGGTTTGCTTCCCTCGACATCAAGAAGAATGGTGTACGGACCTCCGAGAATTCCCAGGAATCTATCATCGTGGCTGGCAAAGAGCGTAGATGTACAATTCGTGACATAGGCACCGAAGAATTTCATCGATTCTCTGGCCTTCTCGAAACCTGAAGTTCTCTCGAATACAGCTGGTAGACCGTATTGAGGCTCTTGTGCCTGAATGCTGTTTGGCTGGTGAGGACAGCTGATATCCCAGGTCTTTCCATCGGTAGATGCCTTGTAGCAGATTTGATCAGAATTGGGGCTGAAAAATAACCTTTCGCACTCATTCCTTGTAGTTTCATCCAGGATGCTACTGCTCGTCTTCAGTTGGAACACCTGAACACGACGTCTGGAGTTAAAGTTATTCTCTGCCTTATCCATAAGTGTGACCATACCGACAAGGTCCCCGCTAGAGTTCAAAGCCGCCGCTTCCAGCAATGGAGCATTCATCTTGAACAGGTGCTTGCCGGAGAGGGAATCTGTGACTGAGAGTATGTCGGTCTTCGTATCTAGTATCGCCAGAGTTGACAAATTATCGTCACCAGCGATTGCCAGGCTACTTTGATTGTCCGGGCTATACTCCTTTTTCAGGCTTCCATCAGACACGCTCCAGTCAGCTACGCGACCGTTGATTGAGCAAGTGCGAAGGTACTTGTCTGAATCCACAAAACAGAGGTAGCGAACATTCTTTAGATTCAAAGTTTTAAGAACCTTGCCTGTGGCGATATCCCAGATTTTTACATTGTCTACACTGGAAGATGCCAACTTTCCGCCATCCTCGCTAAAGTGCATTGTCAAAGTCGGCTCGATGTGACCCCTCAGTATCCTGTAAATTTGCTTGCCAAATCTCAGGTCATAAATTTCTATAGGTGTGGTATCCAGCGCAACGGCAGCGAGCATCTTGCCTTCATGGCAAGCCTTGACCTCAGAGTACTTAAGTAGATTTTCCTTCAGCGATTTAGCAAGGGCTCCACTCTGACTCAGAATCGATAAGCCAACTGCAGCAATTATCGTAATGGTAGGAGCAACAAATCTATTCATAGCAATAACCAAACGACCGGTCACAATCCATTCAGATAGAGTATCACCAAACGACAACTATTGCGTCATCATCGGCCTACTCCTTGGCCTTCTCTACCACTTTCAGAAAAGCATCAACAACTGCGCTTGCCTCGACAGGATCTAGATATGCACGCTCCAACCCGAGTGCGAAAATCCAGACGGTATCAATCATCTGGGCAATTGTCGAAATTCCTGGCTCCGCTTCATTCCTGGAGCTTTGACTAATTGCCGACTCGAGCTTACGGCAGAATGAGTCTTTCTCCGCTTGGCTCAGCCTCTGACGGTCGCCATTAGAATTGTTCTGAGTGAGAGAAAAGTATCCGTCCGGTGAACCACATCTAGCGCCGCGAAAAGGATCGTGAGATCCTTCTCCGATAGCTCGGA
>JAGQHH010000668.1 GCA_020431945.1 Cyanobacteria bacterium HKST-UBA02
TCTTGCTTCCCGAGAACATCTCGACTACCCATTTGACCGAGTCTTTCACCACAGGCGGCAGAGCGCTCTCTATGGGAGGCGGTGCCGGCAGATCCGGCAGGAATCCGG
The DNA here is from genome assembly GCA_020431945.1 of Cyanobacteria bacterium HKST-UBA02. Next base: position 109 of record JAGQHH010000668.1, read on the forward strand.
AGGGCTCCGGGGGCGGTGCCGGGATATTCACAGAACTATTTGTCTGAGATCCGAATTGCGGGCTCATGGCCTTGTCCGGCAGGAGATCCATCTCGCTGACTCCCGGAAGCTTGCTTTCCACTATGCTGAGACGGCTTCGCAGAGCCAGTTTGATATGTCCGGACTCCTCCGCATGGGTGACGACTTCCGCCTGGTCCGGAGTGAGAGCCAGAGTGATGCGTTTGGACAGGTCACCGGCGCGACTGGCGACCTGGCTCGTCACCATGGCCCGGGTGGAGGACATGAGCACCTTGACGTTCTGGCAGATAGTCTTGGTGTAGCGTTTACCGTCTTTTACGGCGGTCACCAGGACGTCCACCTTGTCGCCGGGAACGAGCTGATGGTCGACCATAGCTGCTTCGTTCAGCTTCACGGTGACTGCTCTTTCATGGGTTTCGAGCTCGCTGGCCATGGTCTTGCCGCTTTCGTAGAGCATATTGCTCGAAAGCGGATTGCGCTCCGGAATATAGACCTTGCTGACTCTTCCGACCACGAGATTGGTTTTGGCGAACATTCCCTCGCTCAGATAATCATTCGGGATGTCCATATAGCGGATATCACCGAAACCGATAGTGGTGCCCGGCAGAATGTCCCGGAGCGCGCCCACCACTCTGGTGCGATTCATAGAAGCGGGGTCGGGCTTGCTCATAGCCATGCGCGCGATACCCACCACCAGGAGCAGGACTACCAGGCTGCCGAAGATGATGGCGGTCGCATTGCTTCGCTTGCGCGGCTGACCGGGCGTCACTTTGTGGCGGTCGGTGGTGAAGAGCTGGGGTCTTTCTGGCGTCGATATCTGGGCCATCTTATTTGTTCTCTCTCTTTTTACAAAATCTCTTTGACGCTGACTGTTAGCTCGGAAACATCGAAATCGCTGAAGCTCACCGGGTCTCCCCCTTCGCCGCTCCAGACATCGATGCTGCTGCCGAATTCGCTTGCGCTGTTGCCGAACGGATCGCCGATAAATTTGAAAGGATAGGAGATGCGCACGGCCACTGCCCCCTGAGGGAGACTGGTACCGCTGGGCAGAGCGCTGCCTTGCAGGTAGTAGACGTCCACCCGGGAGCCCGGGGGAAGGTCTCCGGTCTTGCCCCCGGAAAGGAGATTGGCGGCCCCGAGAATCCCTGAGGCAACAGAGTCGCCGTTGGTAGCCTGACCGGTGCTGGTGTAGCCCACGCGGTTTTCTAGAAATACCGGACTATCGAGCAATTCGGAGGGGATCCGGCTCAGGTCCCGGGCCGCTTCCTGGGTAGCCAGCAGGACCGCCTGCTTGACATAGAAGACCCGGCCGAAATACATGATTGCCACGATGACCAGAACCACGAATGGAATAGCCAGGGCGAACTCGACGAGGGACTGTCCTCGCCGCCGGTTGCTAAGCGCTCGTTTTGTCGCGGGCATGCGCATGCGGGTATTCATTGCCGGATCCGTTTTCAAGAAGGATATATATTAGTACTTTTCAAGCAGTCCTACGTTAGCTCTTATTTAGCTCTTTTATTAGATAGACAGCCGGAGAGACTGACTCGAGCACTCTCTCCGGCCGGCAGATTTTGAGGACGGCTAGCCTTCTAGTCGAGGACCCAGGGGGTGGCGCTGGGATTGATAGTCCGACCAGTGTCAGGAGACTTCTGCCCGTTGTAGTTGATAGCGTTCTCGACATTGTGGATCATGTCGCCGCAGATATGACCGAGGGAGCCAAGGGCAACCATGCAGAGAGCAGCAACAGCTCCGATACCGATCGCGTACTCCACCATGGACTGTCCGCGCTTGTTCCGATTTCTCTTCGTCATTGTTCGACTCCTCTGTAGTACAGCATCGGTACTAGAATGATTCGCAACGAGTTTGCCATTGATTGCGAACCATTCTCAGTAACGAGCATGGTCAGATTACAATCGTTTGCTGTCGCCTGTCAACTAATGACGGCTAATGTAAACCACTATGAATAGGGGCGGAAACCCCCTGATCGGCGGTTCTTCAGCCCTGGCGCCAGAAGTCCGCCGGGAAACAAATCCCTACCCCTTCGGATGTCCGAGCAACCCCTTGAGATCGGTGGTTTCGCTGGGGTGTCCAGGTCCTGCCCCGGCAGCTTTACCGGGAATGGTATATGTCGGGCTTATGCCCCGAATATCCTGCTAGTTTTTGCAATAAGGCTGGCGAACAGTAATTAGCGCCGCATCTCTTCTTTTGCTTCGGAGCGGGCCGTGGTGCCCTGCCGGGCCTTTTCCAGGCTCTGAAGATTGAGTCTGCGCTTCGCTTCGCGAAGCTCGTTCTCCGACTCGATGATTATTCGTTCCATATAAGAATGATCGACCTGACGCCGGGCGTTGATATCTCTACGTTTGCGGAGCATGAGCGGAAGCATGAGCAGGGCTCTGAAGGTGCCGTCCAGCCAGGGAATGAGCTTGCCGCCCCGGACGATCACCACGGCCAGATAATAAGACTGCCAGAAGAGTATGTGAGGGAAAAACTTCAGGAGCAATGGGAATGGGATGTTCTTGACGATTGTATTGAGATTGTTCTGGGCGGAAAGCCTCACCACCAGGGGCGAATAGCCACTGCCAGTAGTGCCGCATCCGAGATGGAAGATTATCGCCGTCGGCACGTAAAGACATTTGTAGCCGGCGCTCTGGGCCCGTAGTGCCATGTCGACGTCTTCCAGATAAGCGAAATAGTCGTCGTCGAAAAGCCCGATATCGTCGAAAAGAGCTCGTCTGTACATGGCGGCGCCTCCACAGGCGCCCAGGATATAGCGACGGTTCTCGAAAAGTCCCAGATCTTTCTCGCCATGCCCGATGCGACCGGGAAGCCCGCCCCGGCGGTAGCCGTCTCCGACACCGTCCAGGGTCTCGGGATCGTCATAGGCAAGCATTTTGCATCCCACCGAGCCCAGCTCCGGATTCTCGTCCAGGACCGCGACCAGCTCTTCCACCCAGCGCTCGTCTACGACGGTGTCGTTATTGATCAGGGCGACATATTCTCCCTGGCTGGCCCGTATTCCGGCATTGACTGCCGGGCTGAAGCCGGTGTTGACTTCGAATTCGATGAGCTTAACAGCAGGATAGGATTCTTTGAGAAACTCTACCGAGCCGTCCCGGGAGCCGTTATCGACTATATAGGTCTCGACATTGGCATAGG
>JAGQHH010000669.1 GCA_020431945.1 Cyanobacteria bacterium HKST-UBA02
CGGAACTCGAACTTGTTGCCGGTGAAAGCAAACGGCGAGGTGCGGTTGCGGTCGCTGTCGTCTCTCGGGAGATCAGGCAGGGTAGCCACATCGAAAGTGAGAGTGACGGCGCCGCGCTTGCTCTTCAACTCCTTCTTGCCTTCGATAAGCGCCTGGACGATGTCGGTGAGAGTATCGCCGAGATAAATGCTCATGATCGCCGGCGGCGCCTCATTGGCGCCCAGGCGGTGATCGTTGCCGGCGCTGGCGACGCTGCTGCGCAGCAGTCCGCCGTAGAGGTTGACTGCCCGGATGACGGCGGTGAGCATGACCAGGAACTGGGTATTCTCGTGGGGTGTGCTGCCGGGATCGAGCAGGTTGTTGCCCTGATCGTCGGCCATGGACCAGTTGTTGTGCTTACCACTGCCGTTGACACCACTGAAAGGCTTCTCGTGGAGCAGGCAGCGCAATCCATGTTTTTTGGCTGTCTTACGGAAGACTTCCATGAGCAGCAGGTTGTGGTCGGTGGCGATATTGGCGCTCTCGAATACCGGCGCCACCTCGAACTGAGCGGGGGCGACTTCGTTGTGCCTGGTCTTGACCGGCACGCCCAGCTTGTAGAGCTCGCCCTCGGCATCCATCATGAATGCCAGGACACGCTCTTTGATGGAGCCCCAGTAGTGGTCTTCCATCTCCTGACCTTTAGGCGGTCTGGCTCCGAAAAGAGCCCGTCCGCAGTTGATGATGTCCGGGCGAGCCAGGTAGAAGGCCTCATCGATGAGGAAGTATTCCTGCTCGGGACCGACAGTGGCGGAGACCCGTTTGGCTTCTTTGTTGCCCAGGACATGCAGCAAGCGCACGGCTTGCTTGTTGAGGGCCTCGAGAGAGCGCAGGAGCGGTGTTTTCTTGTCCAGGGCCTGACCGCCGTAGGAGCAGAACACCGTCGGAATACAAAGAGTCTTGCCGTTGGTTGACTCCATCAAGAAAGCCGGGCTCGTAGGGTCCCAGCCTGTATAGCCGCGGGCTTCGAAGGTCGAGCGCATACCGCCCGAGGGGAAGCTGCTGGCATCAGGCTCGCCCTGTATAAGGAGCTTGCCGGAGAACTCCAGCACGGCACCGCCTTCATTGACGCCGGACACCAGGAAGCTGTCGTGCTTCTCGGCGGTATTCTCGGTCATGGGGTGGAACCAGTGGGTGAAGTGGGTGGCGCCTTTAGAGATGGCCCAGTCTTTCATGGCATTGGCGACGATATCGGCAAGGGCGGGGTCCAGGGGCTCTCCCAGGTCGATGCAACGCATCAGGGACTTGTATACATTTTTCGGCAACAGTGTCCGCATGATGTTTCTGCCGAATACATTGATACCGAAAATCTCGGATACCGGAGTCTGGGTGTAATCGATAGCGCTTTTCACCGGTGTCCGGCTGCGGATATGCTGAATCGCCTCAGAACGCTGAATTCCCTGATCCATGGAAGCACCTCTGCTAGTACTAATAAAACCCGAATTGGCGATTTTCACTGACATATGTTTTTCCTCGCTCTTTTATAGATGGATGATGGACGATGAATGATGGATGACTTGCGAACTTAAAAACCTATTGCTTTGAGAATGACCCGCTTTTCTCTCTGACCGTCGAACTCGGCATAGAAGATCTGCTCCCAGGGACC
>JAGQHH010000670.1 GCA_020431945.1 Cyanobacteria bacterium HKST-UBA02
CCTCGATCGACTGGTATCCGACTGGTCCGAAAGCTCTTATGCTCTTCAGCCCGTAGACACGAGCTCGAGAGAAATCGTCTGCCGCCATTACCAGGCAGAGGAGCGCACCGACTTCCTGGAAGAGGAGCCAATGCTTCTTCTGGACTGGAAGATCTGGCTTTTGAAAATCGCAGTCTTCGTAGTGATCCCGGTGGTTATCGTCACCGGAGGGGGAATCAAGAAACTCACCAGAGTAGCTCCTCTGGCCGCCGAGTTCTGCCAGAGACAGCATATCTTTCTCGAAGAGGTGATCATCGGCCGCAAGACGCCGGATCTCCGGCTCAACCTGGCCAGCTCTCTTCATGATCGTGGCGAGGAGAGAGAAGCTCTGGAGCAAGCCCGCCATGCGGCACGGCAGTTCGCACTGGGCTGCGCCAGAAAAGCACAGGGTGTGGAGCCCCTTGAGGAGCGAATCTTGCAACCATCCCTTGATGGTCTGAGAGAGTCGTTGTTGATCGCAGCGCGAGCAGCAACAGTACTGAACGAAAATGTCGACTCGAAGAAATACTGGAGTCTCTATCTCGAAAGCGCCAGAAACGAAGAGAAGCCAGATGACCTCAAGAAGCTCGGGGACACAGCCTTCGAAGCATCGGAAGCAGCCCGGCAGGCTGGCGACTACAGACTGGCTACCGAGATTGTCGAACAGGCCCTGGCATCCCTGGCAGCCTATCATGAAGAGATCAAAACCATCTACAAGCTCGATCTGAAGAAAAAAGAACCGGTCTCATCAAAGGCCCTGGATGCCTACAGGACAGGGATATGGTTGCACCTCCGCTCCGCCGCATTGAACGACGAAGCCGGTCTCTACAGTCAATCACTGATTGAGCGAGCTACAGCCGATACTCTCACAAGACACCTGATCCTCTATTGTCTCCTGCAAGAGATCCGTAACAGTCATTCTTTTCCGGAGCAATACCAGGAACTGACAATACAATTCCGCATCGAGCAGACCGGAGACCTGCTGGACAACCGGGTCGTGAACTCATCAGGGGTCGCCGTTTCGGACGTAATGGCCAGGGAGATCGTCGAAAAGCTGTGTAAGAAGCAAATCTGGAACGAACACGCTCAGTCGAGACCTGTCTTCAGCCGCACCCTTGATCCTTATGAGCTCACCTTCGACGGTGAGACAGTCAGAGCTCCCGCCAACACAAAAGATCAGTTATGCGATTCGGTTCTTCTGTCCGGTCAGGAAACGAAACCAATCGACTACCGGCAAATAGTGCTGAGAGCAGTAAGCGACTTGCGAAGCTCCCGGGAGTGAGAAGCACTATATCCGGTACTATAGATTCGGCGCGATGCGATTCTTTCTAATTAGCGTCCACTGCTTCGTGGACGAAACGTCTGTAATCCGCGTACTCGACGGCATCACCCACCTCCAGCTCATCTACCACTACGATAGAGGTGGTTCTTCTCGCCAGCCAGGAAGTGAACATCTGCCTGATGGGCTGCTCGAGTTCGGACAGCCTGATATACCTGACGGCATCCTTGCCGTCAGAGCTGCTATAGACTTTCATCATCCAGACACTGCCTTTACGCGCCAATGCGTAACCGGGATTCCATATAAATCCATCTTCCTTCATGGACTCCGGGCGGTCAATACCAGGATGGGTGATCGATCGAGCTATCCCGATTAGCCTGGACGCCTGCTCACCGGAAATCCGAGGAAACCCAGAAAAGATACTCCGGCTACGATTCCAGCACCCCAGCGGTAGAAGAATTTTTCCACCACATTCCGCTCCAGGGTAATCGTGCCGTCGCATTTGAGCACATCAGTTTTCCATGAGGAGAAGAGCAGGTAACGACCCGGATGATAGACGTCGAACTCGGCTACCGAGAAAGAATTGAAGGCGGAAAGGTCCCTGAAGGGTACGACCTTCCAGACATAAGCCGTGCTGTCGTAGGGCTCGAGCTCTACGACCAGGGCGTCGCGGAATCGACCTCTGATAGTGTCCCAGCCGAAGGGATCCCGGATATTGCCTTTGAAGAAAGCCACATAGTTGCCCGGCTGCTTGATATCGATGATATGGACCCCGGCGGCGGTCCGTACGATGGGTGCGTCCAGGCTGATCCAGAGCACGACCAGAAGGGCGGAGATGCAGAAGAACAGATAAGTCAGCCTGCGTCTCAAAGAAATCGGGTAGAAATAGCGGCGTTCCCCCGGGGCTCCCGTGGTCGGGTGCTTTTCGACTGTCTGACTCGTGCTCATCGCAATTTGCTCCGGTTTCCAGGAAAGATATACCCATTTGAGGCTTCAGTCTTTAAATTCACCCCAATACCGGTCTGACCGGATACAATCGTTATTTGGCGATTTGAGAATGGAGAAGAGCATGGAGAGCACCAGATCCATCCCCCTGATTCGCGAATTCACGGCTGAATCCGGTCATAAAGTCCGGCTGGGTCTTGACAGTCAGGTCCTCAGCCTGAAAAACGAGCGCCTGGACGAAACTGATGACATGTCCTTGAGCCGGTCCCTGGCGGAGCTTGTCAGGGTGGACAGGGATGGCGAAGAAAGCTATGTGCCCGCCGGCACCCTGATCTACAAAGCCCGACAGTTCGATGACGGCTTCATGGCCACCATCGAGAAATATCTCCAGGAAGGGCTGGGCGACTTCGCCGGCAAAAGAAAGCTCCTCGAGTCCCTGGGCGAGTCTCTGATAAAGACAGGCAAGAGCCCGAGCGATGACTCCTTCGCTCGCGCTGCCGTAATCATATTCGCAGCCCTGGAGCTTTCAGGAGCCAGGGCTTCCGGTCTCGGTAAAGACTGGCAGGAAAAAGTGGACGAGCGGCTGAAGCAGTTCGAGGCTCAGCCGGTGATCTCCAAACCCGTAGCCTATTACACCTGGAACGACGACCTCGGGGCTGTCTTCAAGCAGGACAGAATGCTCCAGACCCCTCTCGAGATGTCCAAAGATGCCGCCGGTGCCAACGCCCTGGCCGGCATCATCAAAGAAGACGGCGAGCTGCTCGATTCCTATTTGAAGCTCCTGGACATGGTCCACAAACTGACCAATTCGCCAAGGCTTCCTGACCTGAGAGTGCTGTTCACCTCGGGCGGAGGCGACTTCGAGACCGAGGTCCTGGCGACGATACCCCCGACAGTGTCACACGAAGAGGATCTTCTGGCCAAGCTGATCGGTCCCGGCAATCCTGTACCGAAGAACTTCAGCTTGATGGACGAATTCATCAAGGTGGTCCGCTCCCGCAAAATGAGCCTGCGTCCCACCGCCGACTCCGGCTGGTACGACTATGTGACCTGGAGCCTGGCTCCCCTCATCGCGCCACACCTGATGGTGGAGTCCGAGCATCTCTCGGTGGACGATTCTTACTTCGAGCTTCTCGAAGACCTGCTCCGGGGCACCATAGCCCTGGCCAGAGTTCCCCATCCCAGGAGCCTGCCCGAAAAGGAGCTGGCTCCATCGGAGACATCGCCCTCGAGCCAGCTCAAGATCAAACCCAGGATCACCGTGGAGCCGCTGCCGACTTTCTATTACCGCCGAGCCTATTCATATCGCTTCCTGAAGAGCGTCGTATCAGGCATATTCGGCGAAGAAGAGCTCCGGAAGATGCACCGTCTTACAAGAGACGGCAAGGCCCGGGAAGACCTCTATACCGAGCTCGCTTTCATGGAAGACCTCTTCAATGGCGCGCATATAAGCTCCTGCCAGGATCTGGGAATGAAACCGGCTCAGGCACCCGAGTCGAGCCTGGAGGTTTTCCAGGACTGGGCAGGCTCTTATGCAGAGGATCCGGATCTGGCCAGTGACCAGCGGACCATGGTGCCTATCCATTACGACCTCGAGAGCGGTCTGGTGCGCGTCTGGTGTTTCATGGGCTGGCGCCGGGAAGAGCTCAATGTCGCCTTCGAAAAACCTCCTGAAGTGGAGGTCTTCGACCGCAGCGGCAAGAAGCTAGCCCGCAAGGACCTCTGGCTGAGACCGCACGGTACAGGCGAAGGCGAAGGCAAGGACGAAATCTCCTACTCCTTCGAGTCGGCTGTATTCGCGGGCTACTATCCGGTCATGGAAGAAATCCTGGTGAAAGATGTCCTTGACCGCCAAGCCTTTCAGAAAGTCTGCGACGAGAAATCATCCCTGAAAGAGATAATCGACGCCCTTTCTGCTCAATAGCACCGCTTCCGGTATCAATATCAGTGAAAAACCACAGGCAGTGAGCTTCTCGGTGCCCTGACGATATGAAAAGATCGGGTAGTGTTCCGGGAGCCCTTCGCCCCGGTCTGGCCGCTGTCGCTGAGAAGCACCACAATCTTGTCTTGAAACGCTTTTATAGAATCGACCTGGATCAAACCGGACCGACCATTGGTTTCACCCTGAAAAACAGCTACCACCATACTCTTCTCGAAGTCGACATGGGGAGCCGGGTCGCAATTCTGGAGCTCGCTGGAATGTCTGTGCCAGACCGAGAGCCAGGTCCCCTCATCACGGATAGCCAGACGCTCGGCGGTTTTGATACCGCTGAAGCCGCCCCTGGCTATGGTGGTGAATTCCACCTCGTTCGAGGCTGGTTTGCGAGGCATCTTCGGCTCGATGATTTTAGCCTCGATAGCAAGCGCTATCACTACCAGCATGGACAGAGACAGAATGGATGCAGCGGCCAATCTGTATCTGCTCATAATCAATAACCCTGTTCTGCTTCCTGATTCGCCGGGGGTGCCTGGTCTGCGGGAGGCGCCGCCGTCCCACCTGGAGTGGTCGGGGTCGTCGGCACATTGACCTGATATGTCCAGGTCGCCTTGGACTTGGAGTCGGTCATGACCAGAGTCGGAATCTGGGCCTTGTGCATGAGCTCTTTGACAGGATCGATTATTCCCCGCCGTAGATTGGGGTCCGAAAGCTCGGTATTGATGGTGAGATGAACCGGACCCTGGGCATTGATATCGGTCTCTTCCCCGGCAGGTGTAGCCCAGACATAGGTGGCGGTGGCGCCGGCAGCAGCGATACCCTCCTCGATCTTGCTGTAGAGCATCTGTCTGATCTCCACCGGCGACAGCTTATCGAGAGGATCCTCCTGAACCGGTCCCCGGGACATTATCTGACCCACCCAGCTACCCTGGGCAAGCATGAACGTGCCGATACCCAGGACGAAGAAAACAATGACGAAGGGGACCAGATTGACCGGAGGCTTTTGTTGAGAGGAGCTGAGCAAACTGCTTGTGCTGCGGCGAACACGCTGCCGGGTGCCGCAGGAAGGACAGACTTCTTCGTGACCGTGAAGGGGCACTCTACATGTCGGACAATCGTGCATAAAACTCCAGTCGAAGTCGATCCGGTTCAGCCATACTTACTTACCAATTATATGAGAATTGAAAACCGGGCAATAACTTTATCCGCCGACGAATTTACCGGTAATCTCCTCCTCGCCGGAGTCGGGATTGCGCAGAGAGAGAACCATGCCAAAGGCGAGCCCGGCAAGCAATCCGCCCAGGTGAGCGAAAGCTGCCACATGCGGGATCACCTGGTCCAGGATTACCTGAAAAGCAGCCAGACCACCGAGCCAGGAAAGCTCGAAACGTCTTACCGAATCGGGGATTTTGTCCTTGAGCCTGTAGATGCCGGCGGCCGAGGCGGCGAAGACTGCCATCACCGCGCCGGAGGCACCCACCGCGATATCTGAGCTCAACAGGCTATGAGCGACACCGCTGAGAATCCCACCCACGAAGTAAATCGCCACGAAACGGCTGGTGCCAAAAATATTCTCGGCTATCCGGCCGAACCAGACCAGACCGACTATGTTGAGAATCATATGGGTGACATGGGCATGCAGGAAAAGATAAGTCAGAAGGCGGTAGTACTCGCCGTTCAAAATGGCAGCCTTGCTCACCGAAAAGCTCGTCACCACGAAACCCACCCAGGTGCGGAGCCATTCTTGTCCCACCACGGGCTGGAAGAAAACCATATAGTCGTTGATCGGACCGTAAAGCAGATAGACCAGGATGATCAGAATAACTATCAGGGAGACGGCCACGGAGTGCCGCTGGGGTGAGATGATCTCCTGAACATAGGCGGCTTTCCTGAATAGTTGCCAGATCTCGTCGACCCGTAGCCGAACATCTGGACTGGATGCTTCATGATCGGACTCCTTGCGGAGCCCTTCATTGAGAAGCCATTCATTGAGAAGCCAGTCGATGCGACTCTTGAAACGCTCGGACTGAGAGGCGTTACGAGAAGCTTCCAGACATTTGCGGGCTTCGTCCTCCTGCCCCGCCGCCAGGTAGCAACGACCGGTCCAATATTCCCGGCTGCTCACCGGAAAATCTTTGCTCCGCTTAGACAAGATCCCGATAAGCTCCTTGAGCTCGGTAATCGATCCGCTCAGAGAGAAGAAAGGCAGGAGAGAAAGGGCGAGATATTGCATGGGCAGCATGTTTTCTGCCAGCTTCGCTTTCTTGATACACTCGGCCGCATCATCGAAACGACCGAGCTCCGCATAAGCACGGGCGGTGGGCAAAAGCACCGAATGACCGAGCCTTTTGCGATCATCCTCGGCCATCCCCTCATACTGATCCACGACTTTCTGCCACCGCCACATGACACCGTTGCCGACGAATCGGTAATTGGAAGGAAGATCCCGGACATCTTTAGGAAGCCCCTGGCGGCCCTGCCAGTTATCGAGGAGAGTGTCCGCATCGTCACCCCTGCCTTCGATATAAAAGGCAAGAGCCCGGGTCATGTCTGACCAGAAACGCCCGGGAAGACCCCAGAAGATGAACTTCACTCTCTCGGAGAGAAGCATCATGCCCCCGGCATTGAGAGTCATGAGATTGCGCTGGATACCCGTATAGAAATAACGGGACGGCAGGTAAAAAGCCAGGACGAGCACCCATCCAGCGATAGCGAAGAGCCAGTCCGGCCCGACATAGAGGCCGAGAACGCCACAGGCGAGCACCGGAAGCACTTGAATGATCGAGCCCCAGGACCAGCCGATCGGTATGCGAGCTCGCACTGCCAGCGCCACCACGGAGAAGGCCAGGAGGGGATAGAGCCAGAGGCTGAATTGCGAGGTCATTTGTGCAGACTCTTCGCCGTAAGGGCTTGCCGGAAACGTCGGGTGATCAAATGAGGTCTGGTGATTGCCGAGCCGACCACCACGGCGTAAGCACCGGATTCGATGGCATGCTCGACATCCTCGGTATGCCAGACCCGGCCTTCCAGAATAACCGGAACCGTGACCGCTTCTACAAGCCCCCTCAGTAAGTCGAAACTCGGCCCGTCGGTTTCGTCGGCCAGACAGTAGCTCGTATATCCGAAAAGAGTCGTGGAAACGATGTCTGATCCGGCGGCAAAGGCAGCGATGCCTTCTTCAAGGGTGGCGACGTCGGCCCAGACCGGTTTGTCGAGCTCCCGATGAATCCGGGCGATGGTCTCCTCCAGGCTCAGCCCGTCCGGTCGAGGACGAGCGGTGGCATCAAGAGCGATAATATCGGCTCCGGCTTCGGCGACCTTTCCGGCATCCTCGAAGGTAGGCGTGATGAAGACCTTCTCCAGCCGTTCCTCCGCGGTCAGTCCGTCCGTCTTGGTTATGCCGACTATGGGCAGATCCGTCACCGCTCGCACGGCCCGGATATTGTCCACACCCTCGAGACGCAGAGCGTCGGCACCGCCATTGATGACGGTCAGGCAAAGAGCGACGATATGCTCCGGCTTGCAGAGAGGCTCACCGGTACTCGCCTGACAAGATACGATCAAGCCGCCCTGCAGGGCCTTCACTTTATCGTAGACTTTTCCTGATACCAAGGATCACCCTTCGAGATTGAGACAGATGAATTTGGGCTGCGTCATCTCCATGAGCGCAAAACGCACGCCCTCGAGGCCGAGACCGGACTCTTTGCGACCGCCGTAAGGCATATGGTCGGCCCGGAATGTCGGAGCATCATTGACCATGACCCCACCGACGTCGATATTGCGGGCCGCCTTGAAGGCGACATTGATATCGCTGGTGAAAACACCGGCCTGGAGACCATAACGAGTATCGTTCATGGCCTCGATAGCATTCTCGATGGTGTCATACTTCATCACCGAGACGACCGGTCCGAAGACTTCGCATGCCACCACTTCCATATCGGCTTTCGTATCCACGAGGACCACAGGATCGAGCAGATTGTTCGAGCGAGCCGGTCCGCCGGTGAGGGCACGGGCACCGCCTTCTACAGCCTTGTCCACCCACTGTCTGGTTTTTTCCACGGCGCCGGCGTCGATCATCGGGCCGACGTCAGTGCTCTCGTCCAGGGGATCGCCCACCTTGAGCTCCTTGACCCGATCGGTAAAGCGCTTCACGAACTCATCATAGATCTCTTCATGCACATAAACGCGCTGCACCGAAATACAGACCTGTCCGGCATGGGCATACCCGCCCCGGCAGGCGGCCTGCACGGCTTTGTCCAGAGAGGCGTCCTTATGCACGACGATACCGGCATTGCCTCCCAGCTCCAGAATCACCCTGGTGCCGGGGTGCACGCTCTGGCGTAGCTGCCAGCCGATGTCCGGACTGCCGGTGAAAGTCAGGCATGCCAGGCGAGGGTCGCGCACCAGCGCGGCGCTCTTGGAGCCCTTGCAGGGCACCACCAGAAATGCGCCATCAGGCAGTCCCGCTTCTTTCATGAGAGCGGCGAGCTTGAAGCTGGCTACCGGGGTCTGCGAAGAGGGCTTGAGAACGATGCAATTACCGCCGGCTATTGCCGGTGCCACCTTATGTGCTACCAGATTGAGAGGGAAGTTGAAAGGTGTGATACCACCAACGACACCGATTGGCTCGCGCAGGATCATCCCCATGCGATTCTCGTTTCCGGCGAGGTTATCCATGGCGATCTGCTCGCCATCGAGACGCATGGCCTCACGGGCGGCAATGGCAAAGGTATTGGCTGCCCGGGCCACTTCGATGCGGGCGTCCTTGATGGGCTTGCCGCCCTCCAGAGCGATTATGCGAGCGAGGTCGTCTTGATAGGTATCAAGCAGCCGGCTGGTCTCGGACAGTATTTTCGAGCGCTGGTGCGCCGGCATCTTCCGCATTTGCTCCCGGAAAGTCCGCTCCGCCTGGGCCAGGGCCAGCTCGATGGTCTTCTCGTCAGCCTGGGCCACGCAAGCGAAAGCCTCGCCGCTGTAAGGGCTCTTGATCTCGACAAAGTCTTTGTTTGAGGCGCCTTCCACAGCCAGCGGAAATTTGACCAGTTCTTTCAACATGACACACACCTAATATAAATGGGAACTAATGCGCCCGGGCGCATCGACATAAACGAGCCTAAAGTTTAACATCTTGAAATTTCAACTTATCAAGCGCTGCCTGAGCCTTCCTGCGGTACGAAGGCTATGCAAGCAGCTATACAGTCAATAACCATATGTTTAGTCATAATGAAAGAAAGGATCAGACTGAGGATCCGGCAGCCTGTAGATGCTAAACTGTCCAACCTGACAGGTTCATGACATGTCTTTCCTACAGGTAACCTCCTTGCCTCGCGCCGATTCTACGAAAACCAGAGCCCTGAGCATATCGCTTTCCCTGGCATTTTTCCTTGCCAGCCAGCCATTGCTGGTCTGTCGCGCCGCCCAGGCGACCTCCGGCGGCAAGAAGCAGTCCAGCGCCAGCATCAAGGCCCACAATCAGGAAATCGAGAAAAAGCAGAAACAGCTCGACGCCAAGCGTGAAGAGATTCACAAGAAGATGACCGAGGTTCGCCGCAAAGAGAAAATCGCCTATACGCGCCTCCACGACATCAATCACAAGCTCCATAAGATGGACCGTGATATGAAGTCGAGCAAGAATCGAATGAACACCACTGTGCATGCCATCGATCAGACACGCATGAACCTGGCCCAAACCGAGGCGGCAACCCAGAGCCAGATCGTGGCAGCCTCCTTTCGCCTGAGAGAGATTTATGAAGGACACCGCCTGAGCTTTCTCGAGATGATCCTGCAAGCCGACTCCCTGCAGCAGCTTCTCGATCGGATGTATTACCAGGAGCGTATCGCCGACCAGGACCGTACCCTGCTCGAGTCCATGCGGGCACGCTGCGAGGCCCTTGCCGCCAACCGCAACCGCCTCGATCAGGAGAAGAACAAGCTGGGCAATCTGATCTCAGAAATAAGCAAGAAAGCCCTGGAGATGGCCCGGCTGAAAGGCACCCAGGAAGAGACCGCTCGCAGCCTCGCCAAGCAGAGAGCTTTCTATGAGCAAGCCGAGCGTGAGCTGTCCAAACAGTCCAAGCACCTCGAGACCCAGATTCTAGCCATGGAATCGGACAGCGAAAAAGACGAAGCCGGCGAGCCTCATAAAAAAGGTACCGGTCAGATGGCTATGCCTCTCAAGGCGAAGATGACCTCACCCTTCGGCTGGCGCCGTCACCCTATATTCCGGACCCGCAAATTCCATACCGGTGTCGACCTGGCCGGTCCTCGCCGATCGCCTATCCGGGCATCGGATAGCGGCCATGTGCTCTTCACCGGCTGGTACGGCGGCTATGGCAAGGTCGTTATCGTCAGTCACGGCAAAAATGTTTCCACCCTCTACGCCCACCTGTCGAGCATTTCAGTCTCCAAGGGCGACAATGTCTCCAAGGGCGATATCCTCGGTCACGAAGGCGCCACCGGATTTGCAACCGGACCGCACCTGCACTTCGAGGTCCGTATCGAGGGCAAGCCGAA
>JAGQHH010000057.1 GCA_020431945.1 Cyanobacteria bacterium HKST-UBA02
ACAAGATTCAGGGGATCGGCGCCGGTTTCATTCCGGGGGTTCTCGATCTCTCGGTCATCGACGAAGTCATGCTGGTGAGCAACGACGAGGCTTTCGATATGGGGCGCAAGCTTCCCCGCACCGAGGGGATCCTGGCAGGCATCAGTAGCGGTGCCACCGTGCATGCTGCCATAGAGCTTGCCAGGCGTCCTGAGAACGCCGGCAAGCTCATTGTTGCTATCGTCGCCAGTACCGGGGAGCGTTATCTGTCTACTCCCCTCTTCCAGGCTACCGCCGCCCAGGCTCCGACCAGAACCGGACCCTGAGCCTCCTTATTTGGAGGCTCCTGCTGCGGCTACTTCTTTTTTGCTTTTGCTCGTGCTTTCGGCTCTGGCTTCGGTGACGTACTGGAAGACCAGGGGGGCGACGATTGTGGCGTCGGACTCGATGACGAAGCGTGGTGTGCTCGGCTCAAGCTTGCCCCAGGTGATCTTCTCGTTGGGCACGGCGCCGCTGTACGAGCCGTAAGAGGTGGTGCTGTCCGAGATCTGGCAGAAGTAACCCCAGTAAGGGCATTTGCCTTTGATGTCCTGCTCGATGAGGGGCACCACGCAGATGGGGAAATCACCGGCGATGCCACCACCGATCTGGAAGAAGCCGATGGAAGCGTCTTTGCTGTTGTCGAGATACCAGTCGACGAGGAAGGCCAGTTGCTCGAGACCGGACTTGACCACACTGCTGCTCTTCAGCTCTTTGCGGAAGACGTGGGCAACCACCATATTGCCAAGGGTGGAGTCTTCCCAGCCCGGGGTGAAGATCGGAATGTTCTTCTGCCAGGCTTCATAGATCCAGGAATCCCTGGTGTCGATCTGATACTCGTCTTCGAGGAGACCTTTGCGGATGACCTGATACATGAATTCGTAGGGGAAATAACGCTCGCCTTTGTCCTCAGCTTCCTTATAGCACTGGTAGACCTTGCGCTCGATCTTACGCATGGCGCTCTCTTCCGGAATACAGGTGTCGGTGACGCGGTTGAGACCTTTGTCTCTGAGCTTCACTTCGTCTTCGGGAGAGAGATCGCGATAGTTCGGAATCCGCACATATTCTTTGTTCGAGACGAGGTTGAAGAGGTCCTCTTCGAGGTTCGCGGCGGTGCAAGAGATAGCATGAACATGACCGTCACGGATCATCTGACCCAGGGAAAGCCCCAGCTCGGCGGTGCTCATTGCTCCTGCCATGGCGAGAAGCATTTTGCCGCCCTTGTTCAGATGGTCCACATAAGCCACCGAAGCGTCTTTGACGACAGCAGCGTTGAAGTGGCGGTAGTGATGGTCGATGAATTTCTTGATGCTCATTTGCTCTCCCTTCTTGCTCAATCTCGCCCGGTACAGCTGGAGACTCCTGGGCGATAAAATAGACATGTAATGGATATCATGTTGGGGTAGCGGTTGCATTAGTTTTGCGGCTCTCGTTATTGATTTTTCATAACTTTCTGCTCTTTCTGCGCCGGCTGCCCTGGCGATTGCCCCGGCAAAGCAAGTGATTTGATATTGCTGGTGGTGGCGTTTCAGTTCGCTGCGCTGCCCAGAAATCCCGATATCGCCGTGCAATAGCCATCGAAGTCCTTGTCGAAGTCCGAATGCTTGCTGTGGTCGAACACCACCAGCCGGGCGGAGCCGGCTGCCGTACGAGCCAGGCTGCGGCTGTGGGTCCAGGGTATGACCACGTCGTTCCTGGCTACCATGATCAGGAGCGGCAGGTTGCTGTGCGATACGAAGTCGAGATTGTCCAGTGCCGGTCTGAACCAGAGAAAGCCCGGATAGATGTTGAAGATAGGAAATCTTTCCTTGACCAGGAACTCCGGCGACTGGAAGGTAGAATCGAGCATTATCGCCTTGCACTGCCGCAGGCGTGCGAGCTGGGTGGAGACACCGCCTCCCAGGGATGACCCGTAGAGAACAATCCTGGAGCTTTCGTAGCCGAGCCTGTCGCGCAGGTAATCGTAGGCGGCTTTGGCATCGTCCATGACACCATCGACAGAAGGGCTCCCCTGGCTCATGCCGTAGCCCCGGTAGTCATAGGCGAACACCGATACTTTCGCTTTCAGCACGGCTTGAAGGAATGACCGGCAATAGTTGAGATTGCCGCCGTTACCATGGCTGAACAGTACGATGTCCTCGCTTTCAGGCACTCGATAGAGGAGTCCTTTGAGACTGAGGCTGGTGCCGGAAGGGTGGAAGTCGACTTCTCTGGCCTCGATACCTTCCACCAGAGCCAGAGATTTATCTAAGCTCTCCACCTTTTGAGGATGGAACATTGCCTTGTTTACCAGACCATGGCAAAAACGTGGACTGAATGAAAGGTATGTAAAAGCAAGAGAGATAAAGCCGACTGCCAGCAGGCAGAGACAGAGACGCAGGAACAATCGCATCGGCCACCCCCACTGGCGGGACGTTATTCCATCATCCTAGAGGTCCGGGAGATGCGGCAGCTTCAGGCGCCTTCAGTTAACAAACTGTTTCGGTCAACCGTCCAGCTCGTCTTCGTCGTCGAATTCGTTGACCGCTGGCTGCGGAGGCTGTGGGGTCGGGGTGCTCGCGGTGGAGCGGATCGTCTGTATATGAGGATACTTGCTCTGTTGCGGTTGCTGGGGCTGTTGCGGCTGCTGCTGATAGGGGGGCTGTTGTCCGGGTAGAGCCTGTCCCGGAGCCGGCTGTCCTGGAACCGGCTGTCCTGGAACCGGCTGTCTTGGAACCGGCTGTC
>JAGQHH010000671.1 GCA_020431945.1 Cyanobacteria bacterium HKST-UBA02
ACGATTGGAACGACTGGCACTGGCAGGTTCGAAACCGAATCAGGTCGGCAGAGCAACTGAGCCGATTCATCGAGCTGACCTCTGACGAATACCGCTCGGTGGAGCTGCGCACTGCCAATTTGCCCATTGCGATAACGCCTCATTATCTCTCTCTTCTGAGCCGGGATAATCCCGAGCAGCCCCTTCGCAAAACCCATATTCCGGTAGGTGGTGAGTTCGAGCGCACCCCGGGTGAAGACCCGGATCCGCTTGGCGAGGAACATGACAAGGCGGCGCCGGGTCTGGTGCATCGTTACCCTGACCGGGTGCTCTTTCTAACCACCGGTTTCTGTTCTACCTATTGTCGTTATTGCACCAGGTCGAGGATGGTGGGAGAGACCAACGGGCAGTATAGTTTCTCTAAAGATGACTGGGAGAAGGCTGCTCAATACATAGAAGCCCATCCTCAGATTCGTGACTGTCTTCTATCCGGTGGCGACCCCTTGAGCATAGGCGACGGCAAATTAGAGTGGCTGTTAAATAGACTGCGGTCTATAAAGCACCTCGAGTTCATCCGAATCGGCACCAAGATACCGGTGGTGATGCCCCAGCGAATCACCCGGGAACTTTGCTCTATTTTGAAGAAATACCATCCTCTCTGGATGAGTATTCATTTTACCCATCCCGAAGAGCTTACCGAAGAGACCATCGAAGCCTGCTCCCGGCTTGCCGATTCCGGCATTCCACTGGGCAGCCAGACAGTCTTGCTCAAGGGTATAAACGATGAAGTGCCGGTTCTCAAAAGTCTGTTCCATGGTCTTTTGCGCACCCGGGTCAAACCCTATTACCTTTATCAATGTGACCCGGTGTCGGGCTCTGCCCACTTCCGCACACCGGTGGAAAAAGGGCTCGAAATAATAAGGCAGCTGCGGGGTCACACCACCGGTTATGCAATACCACAACTGGTGATAGATGCTCCTGGCGGCGGCGGCAAAATCCCCATCGCTCCCGATTATATTCTCGGTCGCGATGGAGACGACCTACTGCTCACCAATTTCGAAGGAGGGGTGTTTCGCTATCCGGATCCCGGCGGTCGGGTCGGATCGACTCAAAAGTTTTTGACTGCCATGGGCGCTGACTATGTCCCCCATTCAGGAATTTATCTGCCATGAAAAATGTAATCACAGTCGGATTCACCTATGACCTCAGGGACGACTATGTCGGTCTGGGTCTTTCGGAAGAGGAGCTGGGCGAATTCGACCGGCTCGATACGATCATCGCTTTGGAGAAAGCCCTTCAAAAGAACGGTTTTATAGTAGAGCGTATCGGCAACATCAAGGCTCTGGTCAAGGCTCTGGCAGCAGGAAAAAGCTGGGACATAGTCTTCAATGTCTGTGAGGGTCTGAGGGGCATTGGCAGAGAAGCCCAGGTCCCTGCCCTGTTGGAAGCCTATGGCATACCATCGGTTTTCTCTCCGTCTGAAGTGATGGTGGTCACCATGGACAAAGCTCTTGCCAAACAGGTTGTGAGAGAGCATGGTATCGCCACTGTTCCTTATAAGGTGATTCGCAGCGCCCGGGATCTGGAAAGCTTCGATTTCGATGAGATGCCCGGACCGCTCTTCGCCAAGCCTCTGGCAGAAGGAACAGGAAAGGGCATTCATGCCGCTTCGGTGATTTCTGGTAATGATAAGGAGCAGCTCGAGCGAGTCTGTATCGATATTATCGAGCGCTTCAAGCAGCCTGCCCTGGTCGAGACCTATCTACCGGGGCGCGAGCTTACGGTGGGCATTGTCGGCAACGGAGAAGATGCCATCGTGGTCGGTGTGCTCGAAGCGATCATTCTGGATGGTGCCGAAGTCGGCGGTCAGTCTTTCTATAACAAAGAGAACTGTGAAGAGGTCATAGAGTATCGTCTGGTCGATGATGCGGTGGCGGCCAGAGCGGCAAACACGGCTCTTGCGAGCTGGCGGGCGCTGGGATGTCTTGATGCCGGAAGAGTCGACCTTCGTTGTGACGCCTCGGGCGAGCCCAACTTTCTTGAGGTCAATCCTCTTGCCGGTCTTCATCCCAGCCATTCGGATTTGCCTATTTTAGCTGCTTTGAACGGAATCGATCATGTCTCTTTGATAGGCAAGATCATGGAAGCGGCACTTCTGCGCTATGATCTGAAAATGCCCGAGGGAGTCTCCGTCTATGCGGATA
>JAGQHH010000672.1 GCA_020431945.1 Cyanobacteria bacterium HKST-UBA02
AGGCAAAACCTGCAGAGACCGGCGATAGCGAGCTCGAGAAGACTGTAGTCTCCAATAACACCGGAATGGCCGATGGTCTGGCCCAGAGCCAGCTCAGCGACACCCGGTCGGGCTCGAGCCTGGACGAGCTCCGAGCCTCCTTCGTGGACGGTTACTCCGGTCCCCGCTTGAAATACGATGTTGCTCTCACTGTCCTCTATGAATGCCAGAATGCCAGAATCGCTCCTCAAGATCAGGGCATGACCATGGCCACCGAAGCTTTCACCAATGCGACCCAGTCGCTCTTCTTTCCCGGGGGCAAGCTTACCGAGTGAAACTCGAGAAGAAATCCCAAACATTGAAGAGCTGGGGAAGTATTCCGGTCGGATCGACCCTCGTTCCCATTCGCTGGATCGTTCTCTGGCTCGGGTTTGCCGGCTGGCTCGGTGTGACTCTGATCAGCACGGGTCCGGAAGGGATCACAGCCTTCGCTTTTAACATGTCTCTCGTAATCGGTCTTATACTGATCAGTTGCTTCACGAGAAGCGTCCCCCTGCGAACCGTATTCATGATGTTCTTCGCCGGTGGAGGTGCCATGGGACTGGCACTTCTCGTCGAGAAGATCTTCATGATCGGGTTTCTGGCCCCGGCACGCTCCACTTTCGTCCCTTTTATCGAAGAGCTGGTCAAGCTGGTTCCGATCGCCTATTTTCTCTGGCGAACCAGACGATTCTCTCAGTACACTTTCGGATTGACTGACATGCTTATCATCGGAGCCGCTGTAGGAGCCGGTTTTGGCGTAGTCAACGATGCCTTCGTTCATGAGTCGCGCCAGTGGCATCACCAGATTCAGTGGCTACCCACCGCCGACCTGGTTCACTCTACCTTCCTGGTGGTAGGACATGCGGTCTGGACTGCGCTGGCCACAGTGATGCTCGGCATCGCCCTGCTTCTCCGTCAGAAGAAGCAGGTGGCATTGATAGTCGGACTGGCCGGTTTCGCCTGGGCGGTCTACGACCACTATGCTTCCCTCAACTTCAATTCGGTCAATGGCTTCGTGGCCAACAGCGTTCGACTCTTCACCGCCCGGGGCAATGTCAGCGTCTATCTTTTTCTCGCCGCAGTGACAGGCTCTGTACTCTTCGACGCCTGGATGATTGCGAAATGGAGCCTGAAGGCATCGCAATTCAGGTTACCCAAACGCCGGGAGATGTCCGAAGGTCTGGCCGGGCTCTGGGAGTTCCTTCTCGACCGCCGCAGGATGGCCTATGCGAATTTCAGGCGCCACGCACTCCCGGATGATCCCAATGCCAGCATGGCACTGGCTATCGTCTCTCAGAGCCTGATCAATTACCACTCGCCACCGAAGATGGCCAGGATTCTCGAAGCGATGAGCAGCGACGGAACAGTCCAGTTTGTCACCGACCAGCTCTCCGACGAAGACATGGACGGTCAACCGCTGACCACCACCAAGCTCCGGCTTCCCGAGCACTATCAACTCGTTTCCAGAATCAGCATAGGCGGCATGGGTGCCATTTACAAGGGGCGTCACAAGGGCACCAATGCCATGGTGGCAATCAAGATACTGCATCCGCACGTCGCTTCCAAAGAGAACAACCTCCAGCGTTTCGAGCGAGAAGCCCAGGCCGCATCAAAACTCAAGCATCCCAATCTGGTCGTCGTACACGACTATGGCGTGACACCGGATGAAGTGCCGTACCTGGTCATGGAGTTGATCGAGGGAAAAACACTCAGGGACGAATTCGGCAAAGGAAGCCTCGCACCACAGAGGTTTTTCCAGATATTCCAGCAAGTCTGCGACGCCCTGGACCACGCTCACCGGAAGGGAGTAATACACAGGGATATAAAACCGAGCAATATTCTGCTTACCAGCAGCGATGAGGGCAAAGACTTCGTCAAGGTAGTGGACTTCGGAATCGCCAAAGTCGTGGCCTCTCAAGATCTGGGCAGCCAGGAGCTGACCCAGACCGGGGACCTGATCGGAAGCCCGCTTTATATGAGCCCCGAACAATGCATGGGCGAGGCTCTCGATGCCCGCACCGATATTTACTCCCTCGGCTGTGTCATGTATGAGGCGATCACCGGCAAGCCTCCCCTTACCGCTGAGAATGCCGTGAAAACGATCTTCAAGCATATCAACGTTCGGCCCGAGCCTATTTCGGCCGTCAGACCGGACATCCGCCTGCCGATGCCGGTGGAGCAAATGATCTTCAAGGCCCTGGAAAAAGACCCGCGCAATCGATTTGAGTCAATGGCCGACTTGAAACAAGCCATAAATCAATGCCGGACGGCGATGTCGCTCTAGCCCTCTAGCCCCAGGCCGTAGTGGGATCGTAGGTATAGTCTTCTTCCGACTCCTCACCCTTCTTCGGATCTGGAACAGGGGCCGGTTGCTGTTGCACGGACTGATCCGGTGCAGGCGAAGGAAGCGGAGAAGGAGCGGCGGCGGAAACCGGAATGGATTGAAACACCGGTGCCGGTGCCGGTGCCGGCTCCGGCTGAGGTTGCGGTAGAGCTTCCGGAGCCTGGGGCCAGGTGGGTGCGGACTCAGATGCGGATTCAGGAACTGAGGACAGGTCAGGTGCCGGAGGCCATGATGGAGCCGGTTCCTGGTCGGGCGCTGCCCATCCGGTTGTCTGTGCCGATTCAGGTGCTCCCCAGCCGGTTGCCGGCGCAGGAGCAGGAGCTTGAGCAGGCTCGAGAGCTGTCCATCCGGGCGGCGGCGTTGGCGCAGCTGACGGCGCCGGCTCAGGAATCGACTCAGGAATCGACTCAGAATTCGACTCGTATTCAGCGACAGTGGCAGGAGCAGCAAAGGGGCTCGGAGGCGCAGATGTATAAGGCTCTGGCTCGGGCTTCTCCTCGACAGCAGCCCAGCCACCACTCTGGAAACCGTCGTTCTGGTTGCTGGCAGGTTCTATCGAGGAATTCCACTGAGGCTGACTCCATTGCGAAGCGTCCTCTCCATCAGATCCGGCTACATCCTGGGTCTGTGTCGTCTCGACAGGCGCTGCACCGGTGTACCAGCCCGAATCGTCGTCCGACTGAGCCCAGGGATTGCCCTGCATGGTCGAGCTCTGCTGCTCCGGCTCTGCAGGTTTGCCGGGCGGCGGTCCCCAGGGTTGTTCG
>JAGQHH010000673.1 GCA_020431945.1 Cyanobacteria bacterium HKST-UBA02
ATGCCACCTGGTGGATCAGACAGGCCATCACCCGGGCTCTCGCTGACAAATCCCGGACCATCCGTGTACCGGTACACATGGTCGAGACCATCAATAAGCTCAAGAAAGTGACCCGGCAGCTCGCCCAGGAGCTCAACCGCAAACCCACCGAGCAAGAACTGGCCTCCTCCATGGACGTATCCATCGTCAAGCTCCACGAGATCATCAAAGCCGCCAAGGAGCCTATCTCTCTCGAGACTCCTATCGGTAAAGAAGAAGATTCTCGTCTCGGCGACTTCATCGAAGATGCCGAAACCGATCGCCCCGAGACCACCGTCACTCATGAGCTCCTGCGCCAGGACCTGGCAAAGATGCTCAACGAGCTGACTCCTCGCGAGCGTGATGTCCTCCGTCTGCGTTTCGGCCTCGACGACGGCAGACAGCGGACCCTGGAAGAAGTGGGTCAACTCTTCAACGTCACCCGCGAGCGGGTACGTCAGATCGAGTTCAAAGCCCTTCGCAAGCTGCGGCAGCCTGGCAGATCCTCCAGACTCAGGGAGTATCTTTAGCTGAGCTAGACTGAGCTTACGGGGCCAGAGCCCTGAATGAGAATTGAAACCGGGTCTGTAATTCAGACCCGGTTTCCGCTTATTGACTTTGTTTCAGGACAAATCAAGAGATCCGATATAAACTACAGGCTGATTTTGAATATACGGCTTTGCGTGAGCCACCGTTAATCAAAACAAGAGGAAAGCAAAGTGACTTATTCAGACGACTATGCGTCTCCCCAGGCATTCCAGGGCGATCCCACCGGTGATATCTTCACCGAGCCTGACATAGTAGCCCATTCGCCGGTGACCACGGTACGAGTGGTCGAGACCCAGTCCGGCTTTCAGGTAGTGGTGAAAGAGGTGGACAGTCGTCTGTCCCTCTCCGTAAAACGCCGCATCGGCACTCCCCCGTCGAGCCATGTGCTCCTCACCGGCGACGAGTCCCTGAAACTGTCACGCATCCTCGCTCAGAAAAAAGGTGCCCGGGAATACGACATGACCGGGGAATACAAAATAGCGGCCGCCGGCACTGCCACGGCTGCACCCGAGGTTACCGACTGGGACGAGTTCAAGCAGCCCCTGCGGAAAAGACGCGGTGCCGCCGCCGGCGATACCGCCCGTCCGAAATCCATTTTTTCCAACAAACTCCTGGTTGGCGGCGGCGTAGCCGTCCTGGCGCTCTGCGGAGCCGTGCTGGCTCTCGCCTTCGTCGGCATTACCCACCTGCTCAATCCGGACTCGGAAGGCACCGGAGCCAAACTGGTTGCCGCCAATCCCATGGAAGCCGAGCAGGTAGACAAATTCGTGAGGAATTATGTCGCCAATATGCTCGACTTCAGCCCCAGAACCTATCGTGCTTCACAGATTCAAGCCATGTCGGTGATGAAGCCCGAGCTCATGGAAAGATACTGGAACGAGACCAGCTTCCCGATCAGCAAAAAACAACTGCGCTCCCTGCCCGGCGATCAGACAGTCATGATCAACAAAGTCGTCCAGGAGCCGACATCCACCGTCACCACCGATGTCGATCTCTTCGCCGACCTGGTGACCGCCGAAGGCAAGTCATCGCATCCGGTGCACCTCAAGCTGGACATCGGGCTCAACGACGAAGGAAAGCTCGTAGTCCTCGAGCAGAAAGACGTCTCGAGCAAAGGCAAAAAATAGGCTAAGCTGGAGAGAATGAAAGCTCTCCATGTCCTACTCTCTGCTCTCTTCCTGCATGCGCTGGCGGCGGCTCCGGTGCTGGCTCAGCCCAATCTTCGCAACCACACAGGGAAGATACCCACCCCGCTCATTTTCAAAGAGCTGGCCCGAACCGGCTCGAGCAACCGCAAAGAAGTGACGGTAAAAGCCCCGGCTGAGGCAGCAAAGGCTCTGGGCTTCTCGCAGCAGGCGGTGGACGCCCTGAACAACCAGCCGGGTGTCTATAACATCAAGGTCTATGACTTCCTTCACGAGTTGAGACTGGCCAACGCCCGGACCGTGGCCAACCAGTTGAGCTGGATGGAGAGCAGGAAAGAAGATCTGACAGACCATCTGGAGCAATTCAAACCGGTTTTCGAGGGCAAAGAGATCCCGACCAGGGGGCTTTCTTTCGGAATCGACGATTTCTGGAAGACCCTGCCGGCCATCAGGAAAAGGCTGCCCCCCGGCTATCAGGTCTATGTCATAAAAAGCGACGCTTATATGGGCCAGAAGCACGAATCAGCGGTGCTCATGAAAGACGTCAGCGACGAGCAATTCATCGTCCTCAGCCAGGTGGCCGGCACCCGCCCGAAAGTCACCAATCAGCAGATCCTCGAAGCGTTCAAGAACTGGAAGAAAGTCAATAAAGCCACTGTTTATGGTGCCACAGCCGGCAAACTCTTTGTCAGCTTCGGCGATCTGACCAGACAGATCGGCAACCTCGCCGAGCAGATTCTGGAAGTCTGCCCGAATATGCGTTCCAGGGGGATCTCCAAGCAGCAGGTCATGGCCAAGCTGGTACGGGACCGGCGCATCGAGCTCTACTGGTACTAGGACCGGCTGCTCAGCTCCGGAAAAAATCCCCGAAAGCCCCATAAATACATCTATTTATGTATACAGCCGCCGGATGTGGCCGGGAAAGATTAAATGGGCACAAAGAGGTTAGCCGGAGACACTTCCGGGGGATCGGCCATGGTCGGATCAAGACAAACAAGGAGACCAAGACTACGTCGCCGGGTGCGAAGCACGACCGGCGCATACATGCTTGAGCTACTGGTATCG
>JAGQHH010000674.1 GCA_020431945.1 Cyanobacteria bacterium HKST-UBA02
ATTGATATTGGGATTTTTTTTTTTTTTTTCATTGACCCACTGAGCAATGGACTCCTGACCGTTGATCTTCTGATGCGGGTCGTTGACCCAGAGATCCGAGTGAGCGTCGAAATTGATCAGGGTGGTGGCTTCTTTGGACTTGCCCGAGACTGTCGCGGTCAGATCATCCACCGCGCCCTCGCTGGGCTGGTGGATGTGATCGCCGGGCTGCTGTCCTTCCGGGGCGGAGATGACGGCATTGTGGTTGCGGACCAGGTCGTAATAGCGCGAATTGCCGAAAACATCCTGCATGTCCTTGAAATATTCCGGTCTTTCGATGATTTTGCTCTGCTCCGGGGTGGAGACCTCGGGCTCGCCGTCGGGTCGCTGACCGTAGACGCCTCTTCGCATGTCGCCGATACGCATGGAGTCCACGGGGGTGACCTCATCGGGGTCCTCGCCCGGGCGCAGGAATTCGTTGGGTTGCTTGAATCCGTACTTGGAGAGGTCGGTTTCAGCTCCCGGCTGGATCAGGCTGAGCAGGGGCTTGCCCGAAGGCGAATCGGCTTTGAGCTCGTCAACCAGCGTCGTGCAGGCTTTCTCGGAATGAGGGATATCGGTCTGTTCTCTTATGCTGCTTTGTTCGGCAGATTTCTTATTGCCTTGATTGTTGTCGTTGCCTTCGGGAAGAACCATTACGCCCATTTCGGAGACCCTCCAAGAAACATGCGAAACGAGTCATTGACTCGCTTCGGACACTTCTAAACTAACACCGTAACGTGACATCAACGTTACGGTTGAGGGCGTGTACCGTGCTTAATGGACTTTTTTCTTCTGGCCTTCCCAGTATCTTTCTCTCAGGCCTTTTTTATAGATCTTGCCGCTTCCGGTTTTAGGAAGCTCTTCGACGAAGTCGATCGACTTGGGAGCCTTGTATCGAGCCAGATGTTTTTGCACGTGCTCGACGAGATCGGCCTCGGTAGCGTCATGACCGGGCTGCAATACCACTACGGCTTTCACTATCTCGCCCCAGGAATCATCCGGGATGCCCAGGACGGCGCATTCGAGCACCGCCGCGTGCTCATAGAGGACATGCTCGACTTCCGTCGAATAGACGTTCTCGCCGCCGGTGATGATCATGTCTTTCTTGCGGTCCACGATATTGATGAAGCCGTCCTCGTCCACCACTGCCAGGTCTCCGGTATAGATCCAGCCTTTGCGGATGGTCTCGCCGGTGATCTGGGGCTTGTGCCAGTAGCCTTTCGTGACATTCGGTCCCCGGGCGATGATTTCGCCGACTTCGCTGCCGTCTCGCTCTACTTCCTGACCGTTCTCCCGCACTACTTTCACTTCGGCGCTGATGAAAGGGCGGCCGGTGGTGGCTTTGATCTCCTGGAGCCTTTTGGCCGGGAGGTTCTTGTGCCTTTCAAGCGGGAGGGAAATGGTGAGGAAGGGGCTGGTCTCGGTCATTCCATAGAACTGAGCATAATCGCAGTGGAAGACATCCCCGACCTGCCGCACCAGCTCCGGTGCTACCGGGGAGCCGGCGGTGAGGATCATGCGAAGATCCGGATAAGAGTATTCCCAGGTGTTCGGGGAGCTGAGCAGACCGCCGAGCATGGTAGGCACCAGGGCGGTTATGGTGACTTTCTCCCGTTCCAGAAGGGGCAGCACTTCCGCGACTTTGAAATAAGGCAGGAAGGTGTGCTTGCCGCCTACCCAGGTGACGGCCCAGACTGCCCAGGCATCCACCAGGTGGAACATGGGAGCCAGGTGGGCCCAGCAGTCTCTATCACTGAGAGCGAGCTCGCTCACTGCGCCCAGGGCATTCACCGCAGCATTCTCGTGGCTGATCATTACACCTTTGGACTGTCCGGTGGTGCCGCTGGTGTAATAGAGCTGAGCCAGGGTATCGGGCTCGGGCAGGCTGCCGGGTAGCTCGACACCAGGATGGCTGAGCAGGAAGGGCTCGTATCTCTGGGACTTGCAGTCGGTCTGGGGGGAGGTCCCCAGACCCAGCCAGATTATCTGGCGTAATTTCGTGTAGCTCTTGCAAACCTCCAGTGCCGTGGCCTCGAAGTCCTGATGGACGAAAAGGACCCGGACATCGCAGTCGTTGAGGATGTCGACGATTTCGGGGGCGCTCAGGCGGTAATTGATGGGATTGAGCACCGCTCCGGCGAAGGCCGCAGCATAATAGAGCTCCAGATACTCGTGACAGTTCGGGGCGAGCACCCCGACTACGTCCGCAGGCAGGACTCCGGCGGTCTTCAGCCCGGCTGAAAGCGAGGCTACCCGGTCTCCGAGCTCGCTATAGGTGAGCTTGAGCTGACCGTCCGCTACGGCTTCTCTGTCCGGCCAGAGCGAGACTGCCCGGAGGAGGGACTGCTTCAGGTTCATACCTCTAAAACCCCTTTGAAAACTCACTGAATATGGCAATTCAGCCAATTCTAGTGGAAGCCATGCCTTTCTACCAGGTTCCAGTCTTAGTATTTGATGATCATTGGCGGGAAGTCCCGATTCTACTGGTATTCTGACCAGACCAGCATTTTTTTGCGTGTAGAAAACAAGCCAAGCAACAGGGAAAACAATAATGGGCCAAGTGATTGACAAGACTTACAACGGACTGAAAGTTCCTCAGGGTGAGAAAATCACCTTCCGTAACGGAAAACCCGAAACCCCCAGCCATCCGATTATTCCTTTCATCGAGGGCGACGGCACCGGCAGAGATATCTGGAAAGCCTCGGTACGCGTGTTCGATGCAGCCGTCGAGAAAGCTTACGGCGGCAAGCGCAAAGTCTCCTGGTTCGAAGTCTTTGCCGGCGAGAAAGCCCATACCGAATTCAAAGAATGGCTTCCTCAGGACACCCTCGATGCTCTCAAAGAGTTCGGCGTCGCCATCAAGGGTCCCTTGACTACACCCGTGGGCGGCGGCATTCGCTCTCTGAACGTGTCTCTGCGTCAGATCTTCGACCTCTACGCCTGTGTACGCCCGGTACGCTACTTCCAGGGAGTTCCTTCCCCGGTAGTCGCCCCCGAAAAGCTCGATGTCGTCATCTTCCGTGAGAACACCGAAGACGTGTACGCTGGCAAGGAACTCGAGGCGGGATCGGACGGAGCGAAGAAGCTCTTGGCGTTCCTCGACGAGGAGTTCGGCTGGGAGATCCGACCGGACTCCGGGATCGGTATCAAACCGATCTCCGAGACGGGTACGAAGCGTCACGTCGCTGCCGCCATCGAGTACGCCGTCGCCCAGGGGCGCAAGTCGGTGACCCTCGTGCACAAGGGGAACATCATGAAGTTCA
>JAGQHH010000675.1 GCA_020431945.1 Cyanobacteria bacterium HKST-UBA02
CCCTGCTCAAATCCCGGGACGCCCTGCTCGAGCAAAAACACTCCATCGAGGCGGCCATCGCTCTGACCAGGGAAAAAATCGCTGCCCTAGACCAGCAGATAACCAGGCTGGAAGCTTATCTCAGAGAAGTCGAAAACGATTTGCGCGACGTCGACAACGCGCTGAAGAGGTAGAGCATGGCGAAAGATATCTGCAAAAACCTGGCTCTGGCTCTATCTATTCTGGCTCTATCTCCCTGGATATCGCCGGGACCGGTCCAGGCTGCCGGCGACAAGACCGAGAACACCCGCGAGCCGCTTTCTATAAACACTACAGAACCCTATTCCGATCCGAAAACCTCGGGAGAGATAGTCGAGGTTCTGAAAAAGATGACTGAAGCCATTTTCGAGCATGATCTCGATACCCTTGCCGACTATATCGACGACCACTGCACAGCGGTAAATGCTCGCACAGGTCGGGTCATCTCAGGCAAGGCCGGGGTCCTCGATCATCTGCGCACGCGTTATTCGAGATATAGCGAAACCGGCTCCAGGCCTCTGATCGGCTATGAGATCGACCACCCTTTTGTCAATATAAAAGACAATCAGGCGGTAGCCACATATGTAGCCAATGCTCGTATCGGCGGCGAGCGGCCCTATACTATGAGCTCCCGAATAACCGAGATTTTCAGCCGCGAAAAAGACGGACAGTGGAAGAGCATTCACTACCGTTGCAACTGGCAGGACAGCGGCTCTCCGAAAGGCAAGGAAGCCTCGGAGCCCCTGCAAGATGCTCTCCAGACCCTGGATCTCATGGCTCTTTCCCTGAGAGCCGTAGAACGCGAGAATAGAGATCCCCGACCGGATGTTCTGGTCGTACTGGCAGGTCAGCTCAAAGCTCAGCAGAAGCTCCTGGCTAGAGATCTACAGTTTGGCGCTCCGGAATCGGCAAAAGAATCAACGGCGGGTCTAGCGGTTTTAATCGACGAGCTCGAGAAATCCGCTTCGAGCAAGACTCTATCTTCTGAGCAGGTACGCACGCTGACAGGCAAGATCCGCGCCGCCCTCGATAGAATCGTCGACAATTGCAAGGCTGCGACGCAATCAGCGGGCCGCTAGCCTTGCCCGATTCGCCCCCCAGCACGAAGTTTCATCTCATCGCTGCTCTCACTCTCCTGGCGCTGAACATCGCCTGCTTCCACCCGGCTTTGAATTGTTATTTTCTGGGGGACGATCTCTTTCATATCCAGTACCTGCACCGCATTCTCAATGAAGCGCCCCTGTCCCTGCTGGATAACTTCCGTACGGTCTGGTGTCAGGATCTCGGCTATGGAGCCCACTACCGACCTTTGACATCCTTCTCCTTTGCCCTGGACTATCTGCTGTTTCACAGTCAAGCCGCCGGTTATCACCTGACTAATCTGCTCTGGCATTATGCCGTCTGCCTGGCAGTCTATTTTCTGGCCGGCGCTCTCTGGCGCCTGAGCGAGAGAAGTTCCGAAGACCGTGTCGCCGGTCTGGCAACGGCGGTTCTTTTTACCCTCACCCCCACGAATTGCGAGCCTGCTGCCTGGATGTCTGCTCGGGTCGACTCGATCTGCGCCTTCTTCTATGTCACCTCCCTCTACTTTCTGCTGCGCGATCTGGAGAGTCCCTCCAGCTTCAAAAGAGCCGGTGGACTGGTCCTCTTCGCCCTGGCACTTCTCAGTAAGGAAGCAGCAGCCAGCCTTCCTGTAGTCTTCTCCGCATGCGTGGTGGCAAAGGAGAAGAGCGGATTTCGCCGGACAATCAGGAGCATTTTCGAAAAGGCCGGAGATGTCTGGCTCCTGTTTCTCGCATACCTGGGACTCAGGGCCCTGGTGATAGGCGAGCTTTTCGGCGGGTACAAAGGAGGCATCGGAGCGCTGCTGAGCGCTTCTTTTGCACCGCGAGTAGTATCAGCCATCGAGCTTCTTGCTTATCCCGTGCCGTTACGTCAACTTATCGATAGCGACATCGTTCACACCCTGCAGCAAGCTCTCTACGCAACAGTGTCTGTGCTGACAGTGCTCGCCGGTAGCCTCTGTGCCACAGGAAGGGCGTCGATCGAAGCCCGGGAGGCGAGACGCCTCATCCTGGCTCTCACAGTCCTTTCCGTCTCCGTTCTGCCTATTCTTCCGGTCATCTATCTATCCGAAGCAATGCAGGGCGGCAGACTCTTCTATCTTCCCGCTATATTTGCCGCCTTTACTGCGACAAGCGGTCTGGCATGCCTGCGTTGCGCCTTTCCCTCCGGGCTCGGAAAATACCTCTACCAGGGTTTTCTTGTCTGTTTCTGCTTCCTGATCGCCCTCAATGGTCTTGCCTGCCTGGAGAGCTCCTTCAATTTCAGGAAAGCCAGCCAGGAAATTATCGGAGTGCAATCATCAGCCCTGGAGACGGCAGAGCGAGAGTCATCGGCGAAGCGACTGGTGGTGCTCAGCATCCCAGCTCGAGAAGGGCTTCCCAGGCTATTTTTCAACAGCAAGCAATTCTTCGCACTCATAAAACCACCCCTCACCGAAATCGACTACTCATCCAAATTTGCTCTACTGGAGCCGGATCTCTCCACCGACATGAAAGCAATCAACAGGACCTGCCTCGAGCATCTCGCCCGGGATTCAGGTAATCGCTTCTTCCTCTGGAATGAGAAAAACCGATGTTTCGAACGGGTTCCGGCACCGCATGCGGAGCGAGCCCGGATCCCGGCCAATTTGCTGGTCGAGCCCCTGGACCCTGCCTCCCATTTCCAGTGGCGGCTGAGCCCGGCACAACAATTGTCACCAGCCAGCTTCGATATTCTCATTATTCGCGTCGACACCCCACCGGGTTCGGCGCCAGAGAGAAGCGCCTGCCAGCTCTTCTATCAGGAAGCACCAAGGGACACACTTACCGATGGGAAAAGCTTCAAAAAGAGCTTTCTGAGCAGCACATCGCCTCTGACATTCCTTCCGGCTCAGCGTCCTGACTGGCTTCTGGCCCCGCGCTGCAGCGCCTTCTACCTCAACATCTTTCCAGAGTCTGAAAGAGCCATCGTCGAAGCACAGCTCGAGAGCGCAGCAGAGTCCATGCCTGTTCTCTGGGTAGATGAAACCACCATGATCCTCGACCGCAACGGCATATTCGAGCCAGCCAGATCCGGTCATGGCGTTATCACCTGGGATTGCACCCGACTGGACGGAGCAAGCTCCTGCCGGGTGGATATCTCGATTCCACATGCCGTTTTGCAGCTGCCTTCCCTGAGCTTCCTCACAGAAGAGCCCGGCGCCCAGGTGATGAAGACCATAACCGTAGAGAGGCCGACAGGAAGATTGACCCTCGAACGTCAATGGTTCCCACTCGAGGCGCCTTATCAAATACGGGTAAGGGCTCTCTCCGAGACCGGAGCTCCCCTGGGCTTTTACTCCTATCCGATCAACTACATGCCCCGCTGACTCGAACTTACAAAGTCTGTGGAATTGCACAGTGAATCCTCCCGCCTGCGCCTCTATATTCGAGTCAACAAGCCGGAGGGACGACAATGAGCGACAGACACGAAATATTCGACTTCAAATCTTTCGAGAACAGCAACACCGCAGACCAGGCACGAGAGACATCGTCGAGACTCTTCGATTGCGCCTATCAGACCACAGAGCTATTGAAGAAAGACTTCAAGCAAGAAGGTCCGAAGATAGTGGCAGGAGTGACTGAATTCATCAAAGAGCACCCGGCGGAATCAGCCGTGATCGGCGCCACCTCGGTGGTCGGAGCCGGGCTTCTCACCGGTGCTATCGCTTTCGAGTCGCCCTGGCTGATCGGCGCTTGCGGTGCCGGAGCCCTCACCGCGACCCTGGGCAACCTGGGCGGAATATTCCGGATCAAGAACGAAGAGTTCAATCGCAAGATGAGCGGACACTGAGTATCTCTCCATTTCCCCATCCCCTACTTCCCCTCCCACGCCGAGAAGCTATCGCAGCCGCGATAGCTTCTCGGCTTCTCAATTCGCTCCATTTCTCTTGCACCCGGCGCGAGCTTGCGCTATCCCTGGAGACAGGGCAGAAAAGCCGCGCTAGCCTGACTTTTCCTTATTTGACGATCATCTGAAATGACGATCCCCGACCCGGGCTCCGGCCACGAACCCGAGGTCCGGAGCCAGCCCAAACCTTGACTCTTTACAATCGGAAACCTTAGTTGCAGTCCTTTACGTTTAAACGATAGGTTGTCAATATTCCCTTCGTCTCAAACCTCACAGAGAGTCTGATCCCGAAAACCTCCCAATAACCAGGGGAATCCAAAGAAGCTGAAAGTGCCTGAGGCACCACGGCAATTTCGGGACCAAGACGATCTCTGTTCGACGATGAGGGACTCTTCGCAGAGCGGCGCGATGCAGTCATAAAGCACCGCTCTTTCGTCATCGGTCCGGCACGTCTGGACCGAAAACCTCATGAGTTTCCAAAACTACCGATGAACCGGGCCTGCAGCTTCGCAGGACCGCAAACGTCAGCGTAGGAGGACCTACTGTGACAACATTGATGAAACGATCACTTCGATCAGTTCTAGCGCTTCCGGCGGTTTTCGCGCTCCTTCTTTTCACGGGGATATTCGCCTCCCCGGCTCTCGCACAGAGCGCGCAGACCTGGCTACCTGTCAAGGAATTTGACACCAACCAGGCAGTCTATCTCGATCCGGGACTCAAGAATCACCGGAGCTACCCCGTCTCCCTCAACGGTCTCGAGGACAAGCTGAAGGCCCAGGGTCAGACCCATGGGCTCAAGTTCTACTTCGTGATGACCGAGCAGGGAAACGAGACGAACCCCACCTCGAGCAAGTTCGCAGTCTGGAAGCTCGACGAGTTTGCCGCCATGGTGGCAGGCAAGCTCCCGGCCGACGACTACGTGCTCATTCTCCTGGTGCGGTCCTCGTCGGACCCCAACAAGTTCTCGTTTGCTGCCAACGGCGGCAATCGGCTCCAGCAGTACGGGCTCACCGGCAGCTATTTCAGCCAGTCCGGAAGTCCCCTCAATGCCAACCGCTCCGTCTACCTGCCCAACGACCCGGGCGGTTTCGGCAATGCCGTGGCAGCCGGAGTCAATCAAGCTGTTTCCCAGCACTTCGCCGACCTCAAGCGGCAGGAGGAACAGCGCAAGCTCGATGAGGAGCGCCGCAAGCAAGAAGAGCTGCAGCGCATCGAGCAAGAGAAGCAACGAGCCATCGACGCCGAGAACCGCCGGATCGCCCACGAAGCCTTCATGAAGGCACTGCCGGGCTACCTGCTCTGGTACGGCACTCCCAGCGTCATCTTCCTGGCCCTGCTGATCATGTTCTTCCTCTACCGCAGGCTCCGCTCTCAGGTGGAGAAGCTCGTCGCCTCCTGGCGCGAGAAGATCACCACCTCCTCGGACATGTATCTGCGCCTGGAGAAGGGCTATTTCGGCTTCCTCCAGCATCAGGCTGAGTGGCAGGAGAAGTTCAAGGGCAATACCGCCGTCAAGTTCAAGAAGGCGGTCACCGACTTCGCCAACTACAGCGCCCGGCAAATCGCTGCCAACCGGCGTTTCCAGGAAGCGGAGAAGCTCTTCGAGTCGAGCCGCTATCCCTTCGCTCTGTTCGGCAAGCTCGGCAGAGTGAGAACCCTGCTCACCACACAGGCCATCGTCATCACCGGCGAGGAGCTGCCTCTCGAGCTGGCAAGCCTATATGGCGGGCTGGTCACCAGGCAGGAATACACTCCTGACGCGGTGCTGACCGAGATGGAGAAACTCTTCGACGTCACCAACCGAGCGCTTGCCGAGATCAAGCAAGCTTTCGACGGGGCGGCGCAGAACAAGCTCGACATCGAGGCTCTCGACACTGCCATCACCGGCATCAAGAAAGACCTCGAAGCTACCGGTCTCTCTTTCGACCCCTATGCCGACCGCTACACCGGTCTGCTTCAGGGCAAGAAGGCATTCCTCGCCATCCTCGACAGCAATCCCCTGGACGCCTTCAAAGGCTCCGAGGAAGTCGAGCGGGGCTTCGAATCGCTCAAGGCTGATCTCAACCGGGCCATCGCTATCCAGCAGAGCTTCGCAGCCACCGAGACTGCCATCGGCAAGGCCAAGGCTCGTGTCAATGAGGTGCGCTCGACGCCTGCCGACTACCGGTACCCGGTGGAGAAAGACCCGACGCCGAGAGCCCGCATCACTTTCTGCCTGGCAGAAGAAGGAGGCAACCCCGACACTCTCACCGGCGAAGCCGACGAGCATCTGGCAAAGGCTCGCAAGGCCTGCCTGAACGCCGAGCTCGACAACGCCGAGAGCGAAAGGTCCGAGGCGGAAAAGGCTGCCCAGGCTGCCATCGACATGGTGGCATCGATTCTCGATGCCAAGCTCTTTGTCGAGAAGCAGGTAGTGCCAGTCACGACCAACCTCACCAAGCTTCGCGGTGAGCTGCCTGCTGCCACTACGGCAGTGACCCAGCTCAAGGCCGAGTTCCTGGCCAAGAACTTCCCGGGAGAGCCCGAGAAGCTCGACGGTGCCAACAAGGTCGCCGACTCCACCGACGCCGAGCTGGCCAAGGTGAAGAAGGCCTATGAAGACCAGCGCTATCTGGCTGCACGCAAGCTTCTCACCGCGGTGGGCGGCAATATCCAGCAGTCCATCGACAAGCTCGTCGAGATCCATTCGCGTCTCGCCAAGCTCAGGGAGCTGAAGGATCACGCTCGCAAGATCGTGACCGCAGCCGAAGGTCTTGCCAGCACGCTTGTCGACAAGCTCGACAGCAACTCGTTCACCACTTCCGCTGCCACCGACCGTGCCTATGCGCAGCAGAAGCCGGTCCTCAAGGCACAGCGTCAGGACGTCGACAAGGACATCACCGACTGGGTGGCTGCAGCTGCTGCTGCCGACGCCCTTCTGGCCGCGCTCCAGAGCGTGGAAAGGGCCATCGATGAGGAGAAGGCGCAGTACAGCAACGCCGTCAACGCCATCGCCGCTCTGACCACCGCCATTGGTACCGCCGAGCGGTCCGTGCGCGACTCCGACACCCGTCAACCCGCCCGCGACAAGCTGGCGGAAGCCAACCAGGCTCTCAGCAAGCTGGAGAAGGACATCAAGGTCGAGAAATCCGACTGGGCGAGCATCGCCCGCCGGGCTACCGACGCCAGGTCCACTGCTGCTGAAGCGAAGAATCTGGCGGAAGCCGACAAGAAAGCTGCCGATGCTGCCCGCTCAGCCATCAGCTCTGCTCGCAGCAACATCAACGGCACGCAGACCTCGTACGGTCACGGCGTCTTCGCGGATCTCTCCAGCGCCAACTCTTACCTCGGCCAAGCCGAGCGAGCCCTCTCCTCCGGCGACTACGAAGGAGCCAGCCGGCTGGCGAAGCGGGCCAGCAGCGCTGCCGACGAGGCAGAGAGCGCTGCCCGAGCTCGGGTAGCGGCGATCATCGCCGAACTCGAGCGGCAACGTCGCGAGCGTGAGCGCCAGGAGCGCGAGCGCCGTGAACGTGAGGACAGGGAGCGTCGTGAGCGCGAAGAGCGCAACCGGCGCAACGACGATTTCGGCGGCTCCGGTCGCTCCGGCGGTGGAAGCTGGGGTGGCGGCCGCTCAGGCGGTGGCGGCGACTTCTAAGTCGTCTACCGCACCAATTCGTTAGTTCATTTTGAGCCGGGGACCTTACTTACCCGGAGACTTACGGACCCAGCGCCTTTGCTGGGTCCGCACCAACAACGATCGAATCTCGAATCAATTTCCGAAAAGGAGAACTCACCATGTCCACGACAGTCGCACTCGTGCTCATCGCTATCGCCGCCTTCGGCGTGCTCTTCGCATTCTGGCCCAAGTTCCGCCAGATGATCCGCATCAAGGGTGGTAACGCCGTCGACGGCATGACCACTGCCATCGAGAAGGAACGCCTTCTCTACAAGGACCTCGCCGCCAAGGTGGCCGCCAACCGCATCAAGGTCACCAACATCACCGGCGACTACCGCCACCAGGTCAACAACCTGAACAAGCTCCAGGAAGCAGCCCGAAAGGCTCAGGCCGACTACGATCTCAGCGTCGACGCCAAGATGCCTGAGAACGTCCAGGGCGAGAAGTTCCAGGACTTCCAGAAGGCACAGGCCGCCGTCACCGCTCAGCGCAATGTCG
>JAGQHH010000676.1 GCA_020431945.1 Cyanobacteria bacterium HKST-UBA02
ATGAACGGTGGCGACGTCACCCGCGACGAGATCTACGGCGCTCTCAAGCGTCGCATCCCGGTCATCGCCGTGGAAGGCTCCCTGCGCGAGACCGACGCTTTCATCGCCGCCTTCCGGGATGGCGACTGGAGCAAGACTGCGTCCGAGATGCGCGAAAAGCTCGCCGGCAAGAAGAAGGACACCAAGCCCGCCGACGACGCCGTGGCAGCAGCCAAGGCGGTGCTCGAGAAGGCTGACCGCAACCTGGTGAGCATCGTGCCCATCAACGACTCCAAGGCACTGCGCGAGGCTCTCGTCTCCCGGGGCTTCCTGAGCTGAGCTTGCTGAGCTGAGCTGACGAGCCGGGCCGCTGCCCGACTCATTCACAAAGGGGCGCGACTGAATCTTTCGGTCGCGCTCCTTTCTTTTTCTGAAAAGAATAACTATATCAAATAGTAAAAGTCCCAGAAAAAGAAGGAAACCGGCTCCTTGTGGGGAGACCGGTTTCCATAATCCGATGATGCTTTTGCGAGATGGCTCAGGTTTGTATTCGAGCTTTTTGTTCTCTTGCGAATACATACCTCAGCATTCGGTTTACTGACCGTTGCGCGCCGCGGCGATTTCCGCCAGGGGTACGAAGGTCAGGTCTCCTTCCGCCTCGACTTCCCGGGTATAAGCCAGGACAGTGGGATCGCTCGTCAGGTCCACACCGGGAATGGTGGCATGGGCGATATGGGCGATCTTGAGGTAGTCGGAGGCCGGCAGGGTCTTGCCGGCAAGCGATTCATCGGCGATGAAGCCCATGGACAGATACTCGACCGGCGGTTGCCCGTCCATCGAAGGCTGCCCGTAGGCGGCGATCTGACCGGAGGCGGTGACGGCGACATGAATGCCGACATAGCCCCAGATTTTCTCGCGGTCCTGGGTGGTGATGCCTCCGTCGGCATCAGCATCCTTCTCTTCGTCGGACATCTTGTCCGGATTGTTGAACTCCATGAAGACGAGGCTGGCGCTCTGATCGGCGATGGCTTGCTTGGCCACCTTGAGGAGAGCCCGGAAGCTCAGGAAGCTCCGGCGTTCCAGCTTGACCCAGATGTGCTCCACCCAGGCCGCTCGTTTCACCACTTCGCCGTCGATGTCCAGCACTTGATACTGGATGCCGCCGACGATCTTGTTTTTCCTGTCCCTGAGAACGATGATGTCCCAGGTGCTGTCTGTATCCCGCAGGTAATCGAGATAAGTCTCCACAGACTCAATCTCGCCTTCCAGGGGGAACGCCCGCTCGAGCTGGCTGTGGTATTTGCGCAGCATGGGCTTGAGTTGGCGATTTTTCCGGGCGGCCAGTTGCCTGAGGCTGACTGACCGGCTCGGAAGAACAGGGCTTCGTGTCATTGCTTTGCTCGTTGATTACCTTTCTGGCCTCCTCTCACCACGAGATTCGGTCCGGCATGTGATGCGTATGCGAAAAGGAGGAGGCGAGACGCCTCCCCCTTTTATGGTCTTGACAACTTCATGGCAAAAAAAGGGAGGTGCCGTTGTCGGGCCCTCCCTCTGCCAGAGATGACGGCGCTCAGCTCTCGAGGAACTGCCGCCAGTTTCGCGCAAGCGCCTTGCCCTCGCGACGGTCGCGCCGCCGCTGGAACTTGTCCGAGCGAACACCGGTGTCGAAGACTTCCTCGTCGTCGAACCGCTGCGCCTGGTCGCGCGAGCTCGAGCTCACCGGAACCGATGAGTCGCGCCTGCCTTTACGAAACCTTGCCATTTTCAGGACTCCTTGATTATCAGTTGACCGTGTCGGTGTTGATCAGGGCGCAGGAGATG
This sequence comes from Cyanobacteria bacterium HKST-UBA02, assembly GCA_020431945.1. Next base: position 1,801 of record JAGQHH010000676.1, read on the forward strand.
AGCACCGGGTAGTAGTGCTGACCATCGCCTGCATCGACGAGCTCGTAGACCATGAAGTAGCCACGGTTCGGCTCGTAGCGCTGGAGCAGCTCATTGAAGAGCGGCACGAAACGAGAGCCGAGAGGCCTCGCGTTGGGCGCCTGGTATTGCTCAGGCAAACCACTGCCGACGGTGGCACCGACGCCCCCCGTCAGATTGTCCGGACCCGCGTGGGGATGACTCTCCGGATGAGCCGTCTGTTTGTGAGACATATCAACCTCCGCTATTCAGTTGGACGTTTTGACACGTCGATTGAAAGAACAGGAGGATGACCGGGGAAGAGCCGACCTTGCGATCGGCCCCGCCCCAGGTCCCTTCCTCCCCGGAGTTACGACCGCACGACGACGGTCTTCGGGCCTCCGGTGCCCGTCTCAGCCCGCTCGACCTCCCCGAACATGAGCTTGCCGAAGTCCTCGAAGGAAGCCGTCCCGCCGACGAGCGGCGCGAAGAACTCCGGACGATTGTTCAGCAGCTCCAGGGTGGCCGGGAACTGATTGCAGGAGCGGCGCACGGGCTGGAAAGCCAGCTCGAAACGCCGCAGCATGGCGACATCGAAGTGGACGCCGTAGTGGCAGCCCAAGCCGATGATTGCGCCATTGGCGAGCATGCAGCGGCTGTTGAAGAGGGTCTCCAGAAGCCGTTCGCTGCCGGTGCACTCGAAGACGCTCGAGATGAAACCGTTCGCCATTTCCTGCGCGTGCTTGAAGACAGCGGTGTTCTCCTCCGTCATCACGTCCTCGGCAGCCTTGCGGGCCGCCTCGGTGAGAGTCTGGAGGATCACAGGCTTGTGGGCGCCACGGGCGCGGCACTCACGCACAGCGGCCAGGGCCGCCTGCACTGCCTTCTTGCCTGCCTTGGTCTTGCAGATGTCCTTGCACACCGACGAGTCGTCGTCGAAGTGGTTGGTATCGACCAGGGCATCGAGCTCCGCCGCGATGGAGGCGGCGATGCGCTCGGGGTTCACCCCACTGAGCTGCAGGGTGGCGTCCGCGCCGTACTCGGTCGCGAACTTCAGGGCCGCCTCACCGCGACCGAGGACCATGACCTTCTCCTTGGGATTGCTCGCCTTGATGATGGCGAGAACCCCGAGGGCCATGGCACCGGTACCGGTGATCACCGTCCACTCGTCATCGTCCCGCTCGGGCACCATCTTGTTGCGGAGGTCCAGAGACTGCTTGCAGGCAGCCAGAGGTTCCGCCAGGCTGGCGAGAACGGGGTCGTTGGCGAT
>JAGQHH010000677.1 GCA_020431945.1 Cyanobacteria bacterium HKST-UBA02
GGTGCCTACGATGACGAAAAACATGATAATAAGTGGAATCGGGGGAAGATGCCGACCACCATTGCCGTTTTTCGGCGGCGGGTTGGTATCAGTATTTTTGCTGGTAGCCGATTGCATATATCAGTCCCTTCCCTTGCCGTATTTCTGTTTGATGCCTGCCACCAGAAGACTGATGAGCGCTTCCGCCTCGGTCTCGAGCTGGTCTCTGCCCGGTATGCCGCTGCCTGTCGGTCTGGTATTGCGAAGATAGGGAGGACAGAGAGATCCCATTCCGAGTATCAGGGTATCGGTAACCGCCTCGAAGTCCGTGGACTTCTTGATCTCGCCGTTTTTCGCCGCCTTCTTGAGCATCGCCGTGAAACGCGAGTTCAGGAAGTCGAAGTGGTCTTTGAACTCCTGGCGCACCCGGATGCTGGTATGCAGGAGAGTATCCGGAGTGTGTATCTGAGAAGTGGCACGCTCGTGGACACTGAGGACATGCATGAGAAGCAGCCCTTCGAGAGCCTCGAGATAGGGCGGCTCGCAACTCTCCATATAATCCTCTATATGGCCGCGCACTTCGGTTACGAAAGTGCGAATCACCGCCATGAGGATTTCCTGCTTGGTACCGAACTCGAGATAGACAGATCCCTTACCGATACCAGCCTCTCTGGCGATATCGTCGATAGTGGTCTTCTCGAAGCCATAACGCCCGAAAAGCTCCCTGGCCGCACTGAGTATTACCTCGGTACGGTTTTCGAGACTCCTGGGTCTGCCCATTTCAACCTCCAATTGCCTGACTCCATAATTTTTGACCAGAATTCTATATTGGTCAACTATAAATCAGTCAAGAGGCATGAATATTTAGAATCTCAAAAAACAGCGCTCTGCTCGTCGGCCATGGTCTCGACGCTGCATTGTCGATGCCTGGCCCTGAAATCCATGATCGCCTTCTCAGATATCCTTTCGGAAGAGGGCAGGAAGAGGCGGCGGAGACTCTGCATACTGTCCAGCTTCCTGAGACCGGCATCGCTGACCCTGGTCATGGCTAAATTGAGCCCCTGCAGGGGCATGTCGTCAAATTTCGCAAGACAGGTGTCATCGAAGCTCGGGCATTTGATCTCCAGAAGACGGATCTGTTTGTGCCTGGCTATGAGATCGAATACCTCCCGGTCGATACTGGCAGCCGATAGAAGAAGATGGCAAAACGGCTGATTCCGGCTTTGGCTCTGGCTTCGATCCAAGCTCGCAAAAAACGTCTTCATCGGACCGACGGTTATCGTGTTGGGAGCGGGGGTCTCTAATTTGAGGGTAGTCAGCCTGGGAGCGCTGCCGATGGCTTCAAAAAAGGTCGGATCATCGAGGCTGCAGGCCCTCAAATCGACAATCTCGAAATCTTCGAGAACGAATCCTTCTTTCTGCCTTACCCGCATGAATTCCGCAATACTGCAATTGCGCAGGGAAAGCCTGTCGAGACCACTACTGCTGAGATCCATGGCCACCCCTTCGCCGATATTGACCTGGTGCGGATATTCGACCCCCTCGAAATCGAGGGGCTCGAGATATTCAGTATCGGCGTGCCCCTTCGCCTTCACCGGGTCTGGTTTCTTGTCGGATAGAATGCTCTGAATAGCAAGGAAGCCGATCAGGCAGGCAACCAGAGCACCAGCAACATACACCGCCAGCTTCGGCTTCCGCACTGTTGAAATGGGTCCTGTCGGTCTTTTTGAAGCCTGAAAGAAACCGGTGCTCTCAGAAGGATACTGGGCAAGCTTATGCTTTGCCTCTTCCATGGTGGCGAAACGCATCTTCGGGTCCTTCTCCAGACACTTCGCAACGAAATCCTCTATATATTTGCTGTATTGATGCTCCACCACATCGGACAGGCGCGGAGCTTCTACCTCGGCGTGAAGAGCGAGGGTGCCGAGAGCGCTGTCGGCCTCGAAGGGCTTCATGCCGGTGAGAGCCTCGAAGAGCACACAGCCCAGGGAGTACACCTCCGAAGCTCGAGAATAAGCGTGACCCTTGATCACATCCGGACTCATATAAAAAGGTGTCCCGGCAAGCGTCCGCCCCTGAAATTCGGTGACCCGGCCGGTGAGCTCCGCGACTCTGGCCACGCCGAAGTCGATGATCTTGACCTCGAGACTGTCGGTTCCGGCGTTGCGGAGCATGAAGTTGTTCGGCTTCAGATCCCGGTGGAAAATACCACGGCTGTGAGAATAAGCAAGACCTTCGATGATCTGCCCGAAGACCTGCCTGGCGGTGTCCTCGTCCATGAAACCAGACCTTTCCAGATACTCGGTGAGGGTCTCCCCGGGGAAGTGCTCGAGGACCATGAAGGGCACACCGCTATCGGTGGCGCCGAAATCGAGAATCGAGACGATATTGCGGTGCTCCAGCTTGCTGAGGGCCCGGGCTTCGTCCTGGAACAGGAGGAGCTGCTCGGCGGTGAGAAGATGCAGAACCTTCACCGCTACTTCTTTACCCAGCACCCGATCCCGGCAGAGATAGACCGTTCCGCCCGCGCCCCGACCAAGCTCGCCGAGAGGAAGATAGCGATCCAGCGGAAAGGAATCGGCCTCGACCTCGATGCCCTGAACTCCGTCATCCATAGATCAAACCTGTTCCTGAGCTGCTCTCTGGCTTACTATGTCCATGCGAGCAGCCCACTGGTCGAGATCGCCCCCCTGCAGAGCACAGGCCATGAGGTCCGGAAAGAGATCCGGAGTACAGGCAAAAGTAGGGATGCCGAAAGAAGCGAAAGCAGCGGCATTCCTGTGATCGTACATGGGCGCGCCTTCGTCGCTGAGAGCCAGGAGACAGACGACCTTGGTGCCTGACGCAGCTATTTGAGCCGCCCTTCTGAGCATCTCTTTATTGTCGCCGCCTTCGTAGAGATCGGTGATCAAAACGAGAATAGTATCTCCGAGTCTTCTGATCAGACTCTGGCAGTGAGCCATGGCCCGGTTGATATCGGTGCCCCCTCCGAGCTGAGTACCGAAAAGAACCTCCACCGGATCCTGGAGCTTCTCGGTGAGATCCACCACCGCCGTGTCGAAAACCACCAGGGAAGTGCTCACCGCCGGAATCGAAGCAAGCACTGCCGCGAAGATGCTCGAGTAGACTACCGAGGTGGCCATGGAGCCGCTTTGATCGACACAGAGAACGATATCGGCCAGGCTCGCCCGGCGCCTGCCGAAACCGATTCGCCGCTCCGGAATGATCGTCTTGTACTCGGGCTGGTAATGCTTGAGATTGGCTTTTATAGTACGGTTCCAGTCGATCTCGTTATGCCTGGGCCGAAAATTGCGCTGCGCCCGGTTAATCGCCCCCATCACCGCCTGTCTCGTAGGGCTGGCGAGTTTGCGCATGAGCTCGTCCACCACTTTGCGCACCACCATGCGCGCGGTGTCTTTGGTCTTGTTCGGCATGGCTCGACCTAGCGATATCAGGGTCGATACCAGGTGCACATCCGCTTCCACCGAAGCGAGGAGCTCGGGCTCCAGGAGCATCTTCTGGATATTGAGACGCTCGAGGGCATCTTTCTGCATGACCTGAACTACCGAGCTCGGGAAATATGTTCGTATATCGCCCAGCCAGCGGGCGATCTTGGGAGCCGAGCCACCGAGGCCGGCCTGGCCTGCCGATGTCCCGGAGGGTCGCTGGCTCTCGATCCCTGCATCATATAGAGCCGCGAGAGCGCTATCCATCCGGCCATCGTCTCCGGTCAGAGAAAGACCGATACCATCGCACTCGTCGCCACCGAGAATCAGGCGCCAGCGCCTCAGACGCTCGTCTCTGTCGATTCGCTGCTCCACCTGAGAACTCATGGTGCCTCCTCCAGACCGAGGAGCTGTGCCATTACCGGTAGCACCAGATCGGCACGCTCCTCGTCGAGCACCGCAGACCTCTCTACCGGCAGCCTGCTCCCGGCACTGTCGTCACGCTTGACTCGCTCGCCGATCTGTCTTCTCTCCGGTGGGGCGAAACTGCTGAAGGTTCGCCTGAGAAGCGGCAGCACCTGGATGAACTGATCCGACGAGAGAGCCGAGACCCAGTCGTCGATTATGGCTAGCAAGGCCGGATCGTGAATCAGAACCAGCCCGCTCCCTCGCAAGAAACCATCGGCAAAAGCGGCAGCCCGACCGGGCTCGCAAGCGATGGAAAGAGCCAGCCCGAATCGGCGCATCACCTCTTGCTCCTCCACGGCCCGACTATCGAAGAGAAGCCTGGCCGCCCGCCCGGCGATGATACCATGAAGACTCTCGTCCTCGAGAAGCTTGACCAGGCACTCCTGCCATAGCCGAAGCTGTTCTTCGATTCCGAGAAGACCTATAGATGAATTGACCTGGATTATATGGGTGAGCACAGACTCGGCAGCCTCGTCATTGAGAGACGAGCAATAGGCAGGCAATCCGGCACAGATTCTTGCCACCAGTCCATCAATCACCTCAGCCACAACCTCGACATTGGTCTTCCGCACATCACCGTATCTGGCGATCCGGGCAAGCGGTGGCAGAGCCTCCATGAGATGCGCAACATCGCTTGCCAGAGCGGCTACCGCCTGGACCTTGCCCATGACCATGTCGACGGCTTCAGGAAGATCGGCCAGGAGCACCCGGTCGAGCAAGCTGGTGAGACCGGCCAGCTCGGCGTTCTTGTCGGCGCTATCGCAGGCGCAAGCGGTGGCTGCCTGGGCGACAGTGCGACCCCAGACGCTCGCCTCGATCAGGCTCACGGCGAACTCCGGAGACCATCTGAGGCTCCAGTACTCATGGAATGTACCGCTCTTGCCGGCGGCTTGCTTGATGATCCCCCATGACACACCAAGCAAATCGAGACGGTGCAGGAGCAAACTGCGGCCCCGGTCGATCTCTTTGCGTAGATCCAGATCGAGAGTCTTCTCGCCGGTCTCGGGCTTGAGCCTGAGACTCTTCTGCTGCGCTTCCAGGTCCCTTCCCAGGGGTGTGCCCTGAGTCTCGGCAGGGACCTCGCCGAGGTCTTCGCCGACAATCAGCCGATCATGAATGAGCCGCATGGGAAGATCGTCCCCGAAGCAGAGGACGGCCCTGGTCGCCTCGCTCAACTCCATGAGGCCGGCTGCGGATCTTCCTCGCATAGCCGCAAGAGTCTCGGCCAGACGCACTGTCTCGATAATATGAGCGGAGGAGGCATCCAGATCGCGCTCGCGCAAGAGCATGGCGACTCTGGTCATCCAGGTCTCGGCCACTCTCTCGCTGTGATCCCAGAGATGCTGATACCATCCCGGCGAATGCACGCCGGCACCATAACCGCTGTAATAAGAAAGCCTGCTGTGGGTCCAGGGGATCCAGGTAGCCGTCACCTTTTTCTTGGGAAGCCCTTTGAGTAGCCTGGCATCCGCCGTGGCGGGAGGCAACTCGCTGAGAGCGGGAGTATGCCAGGCACCACATATGACGGCGATATTCTTGAACCCCTCTTTTTTCGCCGCTCTAATAGATTGTCTCATATGAGCCTCTCTCAAGGGCTCTACTTCATCGCC
>JAGQHH010000678.1 GCA_020431945.1 Cyanobacteria bacterium HKST-UBA02
GCCTGGATCGAGCCTGATCGCCTGCTCGAATTTATCGATGGCGGCGCTGGCATTTTTCGCTTTCCAGAATCCGATGCCTTCGTTGAGAAGGGTCCTGATCTCGGCATCCCTGGCTTTCTGCACCGCAAGCTTCTGGCGTTCGGTAGCGGCTTCGGGGTCTTCGAACTGGGTCTTGGCGGAATCTGGTTTCCGGTTCGGGTAGGGATCAACCGGTTTTTTCGTCTCTTCTTTCGTGTCTTCCTTCTGTGCCTGGGGCTCTGCCTGGTTGAGCATGGGCTCGGCTACTTCGAATATCTTTTTGAGACGTTCTTCCTGGCTATCAGAGAGGGACTCGCCGAAAAAGCGCTTTTCGATCCGACTGAGGCGATTGTCCAGTTTTTCTGAGTAGGTCTTGAAAAAGAGCTTTCTTTCGATTTGCTCGACTTTCTGATAATCACTCTTGCTCGGCTCGGCGACGGCGGGGCTCGTCTGCAAGGCGAAGAGCAGGGCAGCAAGAACGGCTCCGTTCCGGGATCCTCCTCTGTTTTTTCGCCTGGGCATGACTCAACCTCCAGTATGAGATTAATGCTAGCATCTCACAAGCCCTTGCGCATTTGGTCGTCCTGCGGCATAGAGAGGGGCGCACAGACGAAATATACTGTAGTTGTGACCGAAGCAGGAGAAAGTTATGGGTCGGGTTTCACTGGAAGAAGAGCATTTCTCGCAGGAGGACCTGTCCTACTGGCTTGCCTTCGATAATCTCACCGGTGCCGGGGTGGGGATCAAGAAGATCCTGCAGCTCATCGAGCGCTTCGGCTCCATCAAGGAAGCCTGGCAGGCGGCCCCTTCCGAACTCCGAGATGTAAGAGGTTTCGGCGAGGAGCTCATCGCTTCTTTCAATGCTCGACGCAAAGAAATCGATCCCGGTCAGATTCTCGAGAGCTTTACCGGAACCGGAGTGACCGCCCTTCCCTATGCTCATTCCTGTTATCCGGCCAGACTCAGGCATATAGACAATCCCCCGGTGATTCTCTACATGAAGGGCGGTCTCGCCCCGGAGGATTTGCGAGCGGCCCTGGCGGTGGTGGGGACCAGAAAACCTTCTGCATATGGATCGCGCCTGGCCAAGCAATTTTCCCACGATCTGGCTGCTTCCGGTGTCACCATTGTTAGTGGTATGGCGGTGGGCATCGACTCACTTGCGCACTGGGGAGCAATCGAGGCAAGGGGCAAGAGCGTGGCGGTTCTGGCTTGCGGCGTGGATATGTGTTATCCGCCGACTAATAAGCGTCTTTATAACAAGCTCGTCCAGGCAGAGCATGGTGCGGTGGTGTCCGAGTTCTTTCCGGGGACGAAGCCCGAGCGCTGGCGCTTTCCTGCTCGCAACCGGATCATCGCCGGCATGTCGGATGGCATCCTGGTTGTCGAGGCCGGTGAGAAATCCGGCGCCCTGATCACAGCCGAGATTGGATTCGTCGAAGGCCGCCAGGTATTCGCTATCCCGGGGAATATCGACAGTCGCACTTCGGCAGGCACCAATAGTCTGATTTGCAATCTCAAGGCCCAGGCTGTCACGGATTACCAGAGAATCCTCAAAGAGCTCGACTGGGAGACTTCTTACCGGGGTGAGACGGCTCCTACTATAGTGGAGCTTTTCGGCAGAGAGAGAGAAATCTTCGAGATGTTATCGGCGGAACCGCTTCATTTCGACTATCTCAGCCAGATGTCAGGAATGGGGGCCGGAGAGCTTTCTGCCACTCTCACCATGCTGGAGCTGGCGGGCATCGTCACTCGACATCCCGGAGAATGGTTCAGCAGAGCGGCTGTTGCGGAGGTCCTCCAATGAATCCGCTGTTTTTGGTTTATTGATAGAAAATAGGGAATACAATTAAAGGCGGCATGGGTTGAGCACTGGCTGATTCACCTCGATGCTTAGCAACCGGCGTTTTTGCCTGTCATGAAGAAATTGTCTCGGCAGGCAAAGATTTGGTGACAGTACCGTCCGATAATCCCTTTTGCGTTTACAACTAGAAAGGTAGAGGGGTAATTAGATCCTAACTGGAAGCGGGCATTTCGCAGCAAGGGGCAGGCAGCACCACTTCAATGAAACTTTGTCTTAGATGTAACCAGTATTTCTCGGATGACGTGGATGTCTGTCCTCAGGATTCAGCCAAACTCGAGCCGGTAGGCAAAGACCCGCTCATCGGAGCCCTGATCAAGGACCGTTATGTAGTCGATTCGGTCATCGGCAAGGGAAGCAGCGGTATCGTGTACAAGGCCACCCGGCTCATGATGGGCGGGGAAGTGGCAGTGAAGGTGATTCACAGCTATCTCGGAGCCGACGGATCGTCCCTGGACCGACTTCTGAAAGAGTTGAAGGCTGCTGAAAAGCTTCGCCATCCGAACATCATCACAGTCTGGGAGTCCGGAGTCACCGATGACGGCCAGCCGTTTCTGGTCATGGATTATCTCGAAGGTATCACCCTTGCCGACCTGATCAAATCCAAGGGCGCCCTCCATCCCAGCCGGGCTCTCGGTATCGGCGGGCAGATCGCCGATGCTCTCTGTCATGCCCACGATCAGGGCCTTATCCACCGTGACATGAAACCCGAGAACGTCGTTCTCGAGGAAAACGAGAGCCACGGCGATTATGCAAAAGTGCTCGATTTCGGTATCGCCGATACTCCTCAGGACAGTGCTGCCCGGGCGCGGTTCAATAAGCCCAAGACAGTGGCAGGTTCTCCGGCTTACATGAGCCCCGAGCAGTGTCAGGGCTACGAGCTCGATTTCACCAGCGATCTCTATTCATTTGCAGTCATCGTTTTCGAAATGCTCACCGGACGGCGGCCCTTTCTAGCGCCGGACCTGATGAAGCTCATGTACAAAACCGTCACCGAGGCTGCTCCCACCATGAGCTCGGTAAGACCGGATCTGGAGTATCCGCCGGAAGTGGAAGCGGTGGTGGCCCGGGCTCTATCCAAGAATCCTGCCGAGCGTCAGCCTTCGGTGAGACAGTTCTGGAAAGAATTCGAAGGGGCCTGCCAGACGACAGGTTTCGGTCAGAAGCGTGCTAAGTCTGTGGTCACCGACAATATTCCATTCAATCAGCACGAGATCCTGCCCACCGAACGACTCATGGAGCCCCAGCCCAAAAAGCCCCAGTTCGCTGCCGGACCCGAGGACATGATGGAGCTGATGATGCCCCCGACCCCTCCGGCTCGACCGGCTGATTCGGCCAGTCCTAACCCCAGCAGCGCCCCTGCACCCGCTCCAGTTCCAGCTCCTGCTCCTTCTCCAGTTCCAGCTCCTGCCGCCCGGCCTCCTTCTCCAGCTCCTGCACCCGGAGCTGCTGCAGCTCCCGCGGCTCGTCCCATCCCTCCGCCTCCGCCCAGAGGCGCCTCCTCTGAAGGAGTGACCAAACCGCCACCCCCGCCTGCTGCAGGCAAGCCGGGGGGACCGCCGCCCATGCCTCAGGCGAAAAAGCCTGCCGGTCCGCCTCCTCTTCCATCTTCGAAAATGCGTGCCAACGTTCTGGAGGGCTCAAAGGCGGGTAAACCCCCTGCAAACACGGGTACTTCCGGGACTAATTCCGGGACAAATTCGGGCACGAATTCCAGTCCCCAGGGCAGACCACCGGAGCGGGGCAGCCAGCCAGCTCCCACCCTGACTCCCACCAACAGCCGTGAAGCCAGTAGGGACGTCAGGTCCAAGCCACCCGGGTCCACCTCCTCTCGTCTTGCTGCCCTGGTAAAAAAGCCGGCGGGAAGCCGTCCTCCGGAAGGCAGCAGCAGCGGCGGCGGCGGTAGCAGAATACCGCCGGCACCGGCGAAGGCGGAGGCTCGCCCGCCTTCGGTTTATAGCTATGTGCCTCCCCAGGAAGAAAAACCCCGTCCCCGTCAGGAAGAGCCCCGTAAGGCACCGGCTCCGGGATCTCGCCCCGGCTCTCCCGAGCGTCCCCGGGGGGAGCCCCGCAGAGATGGCCGTCCCGGTCCCGCACAGGCCGGCCGACCGGCTCCCGGTAAATCGGGACCTGGTTCTGATCGACCTGGTTCTGACCGACCTGGTTCAAGACCGGGCGGTCAGCAGAACAGACCCGGCGCGGGACCGACTTCAGGACCCGGTCCCAGACCTGGTTCAGGACCGGGCTCGGCGCCGGAGCGTAGCAAGACACCGGCCGTCAAGGCTTCGGCCGAGAAACCCGACAGGGCATCCGATCTGGATGGTCATCTACCGACATCGGATCAGCCTCGGACGGCAAAAGCTCCTGAGGACAGGCTTTCCAAGTTCAGCTGGGACGATGAAGTCGAGGCTTTGAAAACAGGTAATTTCCTTCCCGTAACCAGTGCAGAGGTTCCGGAAGCCGAAGGTGGCACCTGGCCCGATGGCACTCCTCTGACCCAGCCGCCGCCTCAGCAGCAGCCCCCGCCCCAGGGTCATCCGGGTCATCCCATGCCACCATATCAGTACTGGCCTCCGGGGCAGATGATGCCGGGACAGCAGATGATGCCGCCTGGTTACGATCAGGCTACTTCCTATCCTCCCGGAATGATGATGCCCGGTCAGCAGATACCGCCCGGTTACGATCAATCCATGTCTTATCCTCCGGGTATGATGCCATACATGCCGGGCTCCGGTGCTTATCCTCAGATGCCACCATACATGCAGCCTGGTCAGCCGATGCCCCCTGGTTATCCACCCGGCCAACCCATGCCCCAGTATCCTCAGGGGTATCCACCCCAGTGGCAGCCCGGCATGCCGGGTCAACCGCCGGGAATGCAACCAGGAATGCAACCGGGAATGCAACCGGGCATGCAACCAGGCATGCCACCGGGCATGCCACCAGGTGCTCAACCGGGCATGCCACCCAATATGCCACCGGGAATGCAGGAGCCACCATCCGGTTTCGATACGCCGGCTCTGCCAAGTTTCGATGATCAGCAGGATTCTTCGCAGGGCTCTCTTCTCTCCAGTGAGATCGTTGATTCTTCCCCGTCTAGTGAGATATCTGCAGACGACGAGCCGTCTTCCATAAGCGCCCTGTCAGAGGAGCGAGAGGACAGCCAGTCCCCGCCATCAGTGAGCGATCTTTTCGGTCCTGACGAAACTGTTCTGCCGGGGGGCGATGTTCTACAGGGCTCCGCCGATAAGGGTGGTGATGAGGCCGCAGCTCCCAAGAAGAAAGGCACCGGCCTCGGTGCGCTTCTCGGTGTCATAGCCGAGGATGATGAAGAAGAAGCCGCGCCAGGCACCGGCCCTGGTGGCTTCGTCGATCCCGGTGCTCCCGGCGAAGGATTCCAGTCAATCGACTTGAGCAAGGGTCAGAAGCTCTTCGATGGCATGAAGAAAGAAAAGGAGAAGGACAAGGCTCTGGGTGCGCTGCTCGATGCCGTCAAAGAAGACGAGTCGAAGATCGGGCGGATGCCGGAGGCTACCAATCCTATATCGGCTGCCGTTGACGATATGTTCCCGGATGACACCATGAGCTCTGCTGCGGCATCCATGGGTAAACCCGGCAAGAGTTCCGCTCGAACATCGCTCAATAGCATGCCCGATGCCACCAATGAAATTTCGGACGCCGTCGACAAGTGGCTGGACGACGTCGCAGATGGAAGTCAACTGGGTGGTGGTGGCGTTCCGGAAGAGAAGCCGGCTGCCAACCTGGGAATCTCGCAAGCTGCTGCAAAACTCTCGGAGGTCCTGATGAGTGCCGATGGTGATGATATTTCTTCCGACACCGGCAGTGCCTCCGGCTTTGCCGCCAGCGGCCAGCCGGGATTCGCCGCCGGTCGCGAGCGTCCCAATCCCTCGACTTCCACTTCCGACGCTCTGAGTCGGTTGCTCGAAGCCGCCAATAAAGCACCTGAGTCGGTGGAGGGAGGCCAGAGTCCTCGTATTTCTTCCTCTCGCGAAGTGAGCTCGCTTTTCGAGAGCAGCGATGATTTCAACCGCGACGACCGATACTCCGGTCAGCCCACAGACAGTTCTTCCCGGGTCCGGGGTTTCGGTGGCAACCAGAGCACCGGCGGTGGTTTGCCCAGCGCCGGCCAGCAGATGGGTGAATACGGCGGCGTCGGAACCTCGTCCAAGTACGACCAGGACGCCGTCGCCAGGCGTATAGCCGAGCTCAATAAGAAGCTCGACGCCCAGTCGCTCGGTAACCTCGACGCAGAGCTCCCCGACGCTCGTGAGCCGGAGCCTTCGATCCTGCCTGATAATGCCAGCCGTCGCGATGTGGTCAACCGCATCATGGAAGAGCATGCCCGTGGTCAGCAGCAGCCCGAGGAGGATTACTCCC
>JAGQHH010000679.1 GCA_020431945.1 Cyanobacteria bacterium HKST-UBA02
CGACGCATGCCCCCTTACCCGATAGAATCTGTCTCTAGTCTTCAGGCCAGAGCATCCTCCCGGCCGGAGTCGAGCACGAATACATGGGAGGACCTGGTGCTCTTCACCATGGTCTCGATAAAGCCCATATCAGGCTCGGTCTGCAGACCCATGACCTCGAGGTCCGACTGGGGCGCTTTGCTGATACAGGTCATCAGGTCCCCGGATAGTATATGGCAGCTCGCCGAAGCCGGCAGGCGGCAGGCTTCGATGATGTTCTCGAGATAGAGCCTGGTCTGCTCCTCCTTCTCGGAATCGGAGACTGCGCTGATCAGATTGAGCCGGGCGTTCCAGGCCCTGGCCATCTGGATGCTGAATAGAATCGCCAGGTGCATGGCACCACGATGAAGCGCCCTGGCCAGGTCCTCGTCCTCTTCCGGGCGCACCCAGAGATTGATCACCTGGCGTCTGCCATAGCCTGACTTCTCGTGCTCGGCAAGAAGCAGGACCCCGACCCTGGCTCGTCGCGCTTCCGAGACTATGCGAAGACATTCGTCATGACGCTCGATGACATCGGGCACCCGCAGAACCATGACATTTGGCCGGAAGAAAGCGCTCTGCAGGGCTTGCAGTCCGGTGACCGCCCCGTTGAAGTAGTCGGTGCAATCGATGGTGGACCAGGTGGTGAAAAGCTTGTCCCGGCGAAAATAATTGCCCAGGCTGGCAATCTCCGGACCGAGCTCCTCGGCGGTGCGGGCGGTAGCCAGACCGAGAAGCTTGAGGGAGCCCTCAGGCCGACCGAGATCGAGCAAGAACTTGTATTCCCCGGCAATCTCGCTGGGATCTTCCAGAGGCACGAGAATATTGGGCTTCCAGGTCCTGGGATTGTCCCGATCGAATACGCTCAGACGCACGAATGCCCAGGCAGCCATGGCTTCGAAGAAGCTGCTTCGCGTATCGCAATCTTCCTCGCCGACATTGTGCCCGACCAGATAGACATAAATCGACACCACCAGGGCGCAGGCCACCAGCGAAAAGACGGGATTGATGATGAACATGGCGAAAACACAGCCCACCGCCCCGATAAGCGGCACTATCCTGGGCACCATCAGACTCGGTCTGAAACTGAGAAGTCCCAGACTGCTCTCGAGAAGGACTATGACATTGAGAGCGCAATAAGTAATCAGGAAAAACATGGTGATGAGTGCCGCAATGTCATTGAGATTGCGCATGAGAAGCCCGGCACAGACGATCAGACTGGTGGCCACAAGAGCGTTGCGGGGCTCGCCACTGGCACTGGTGGCGGCGAACCAGGAAGCGCCGGGAAGTAGCTGCTTGGCGCCCATAGCCTGAAGAATACGAGGGGCTCCGACGAAAGACGAAAGCGCCGAGGAAAATGTCGCACCGAGAAGCCCCGCCAGAACAGGCGGTCCCCATAGAGAGCGCTCGATCAAAATCGTATAGTCCGAGCGCAACTCCTCGGGCAGAGCAGCGTGAGCGCACCAGAGCGCCAGGAAGATATAGATCACCGAGCTCAGCAAAATCGCCGAGAGGGTCCCCAGAGGAATGCTGCGCCGGGGATTGGTGAGCTCGCCGGACATATTGGCACCAGCCATGATACCGGTGGTAGCCGGGAAGAAGACCGCGAAAACCGCCCAGAAATTAGCGTCGCTGAAATTGCCCCAGAGCTGCTCGGCGCTGACGATTGGGAAATGTTTCACCGGACTGGCGAAAATCGCGCAAAGCGACACGGCGATTATGGTGAGAATCAGGTACTGAATTCGAAAAGCAAAGCCGGCACTGACGAAAGCCACGCCAAAGACGACCGCGAAAGAGAGAAAATCCACCAGCAAGGGGTTGTGGTCCGGAAAGACCCACATCCAGCCGTCTCTGAAGCCGAAAACATACATGACCACAGCCAGGGACTGGCTGAAAAAGAGAGGAACCCCGAGAGAGCCTGCCACCTCCCGGCCCAGGGAGCGATACATGATGGCGAAGGGTCCCCCCGCCTCCATCCGGGTGTTAGTGGCCACACAGGCCAGGGACAGCCCCGTAGTCGCTGTTATAAGAACCGAAAGACCGATTATCAGAAGCGCGCCCAGGACACCGGCATTACCCACGACCCAGCCCAGACGCAAGTACATGATCACGCCCAGGATTGCCAGCAGGGTCGGGGTGAAGACTCCTTCGAAGGTGCCGTAGGTTCTACGAGCCGTCAACAGTGAATCCTCGGAAGAGCGTAGCCGGTTCTAGATCTTACCCGTTTATACCAGCCATTGAGGGCGACCTGAAGCGGCGACTCGTCAAGCCCTGATTTTCCTGCCACCACTCGGTCACGCATAGAGGAATATGCTGAACACCTTCGGCAGACTGAATACATTCGGTGTGGAGTAAAGGGCTATGAAATGGAGAAACGGGCGTCAGGGAGGCAATGTACAAGTGGACTGTCTCGGTCTGCGCGCCGACCTGGGCAGCCCTGAAGCTGATGCTGCTTTCGCCTGCCAGGAAGAGGTCAACAACATCCGATTTGACATGATGAAATCCATGAACATACTTCGGGCACTCAAAAGCGGAGATAGCGATTTCGGCATAGGAAGCAAAGCTATCGAAAGACTTGCCGATTCCAGCCTCACACAGCAGATACTGGAATTCCAGCTACAAAAGCAAGAGCAAGCACTTCGGCTACAACCGGACAATCCGCCTCCCGGAAAAGACACCTTCAAAGAACGCCTGAGAGAATTCAAAGAGCAAGTCCACATCCCGGAAAGCTCGCAGAAGCATTTGTATTGATTCGAACTCTCCACTCGAATGATTCTTCAAACTATATCAAAACGGCTGGTGATATCTTTTGAGGAATAATTTTCGGGCTGTTTTGATGCTTCAAAAGATATCACCGGAAACTTCGTAATGGGATCACTTCCGAATCAGGATGACTGCCGCGTCGTCTTTGTAGGAGACCTGCCAGTCGGGGCTTTCCATGAGCTTTCCGGAAAGGGGTGTGGAGCGAAGGAGAAAGACCCAGTCGAAGCCGTAGCGATCGAAGATCTTCTCCCAGCCCGGAGAAAGAGTGGCCATCTTGAAATAGTCGTCGACCAGAGGCGCTCCGTACATGTCGAAACGGGTGTCGATGAAAACCCGGGGCATTTTCTCGGGCGGCTCGATCCTTCTGGGATCCGTCGCCAGAAGAGGCTTCACCCGGGTGTTGAGGTGCCAGATGATCATGTCGCCGATCTGCGGATCGTTGAGCCCCCTGCCCGGTGGCATGTTTTCACGAAAGTGTGTCAGAGCCTTGTAAGGCGCCGGGAATGAGATGCTGCTCTGAGGAATGGTGGGCTCCATGACCCGGCTCGAGATGAGATAAATGCCCAGCAGCGCGCAAATAACCGAAACGCTAATAGGCAGGTGATCTGAAGTGAGCTCGAGGAGCTTCGCCTGGACGCCTGCCCAGAAGCCCTGGCGCTGGCTTTCGGCAGAGCCTCGCCGCAGCCAGGCAGCTTCGCTTATTAGATAGAGCGTGCAAAAAGGGATCATCCGGCGGCAGATTATAGCGCCACCAATGGCGATGACGATTCCGAGCACGGAAAAGCCCCAGCTGAAGGGCGCTTTGCCAGCAGATTTCCAGGCAAGCAAGCGGCGACCGAGAATCGTCGAGAGAATTCCCGAAACAAGCAGGAAAGGATAATAGGTCCACTGGGTGAGGTCCCCCGTCCCCAGGGGCTTGAGCTCCACGATATATTTGTTGATCGGCGAGAAGAAAAGCCCGGGCAAGTAAGTCCAGAGAGCCAGGCCATAAGGATTGATGCAGCAAACTGCAAAACCGGCAGCCAGACTGCTGAAGGTGAAACGAAGAAGCTTCCCGTAGAGAGGATCTTTTTTGACGATTGCCTCGATCCCGATGCCGACACTGAACACCGTCCCGACGATGAGTCCGAAAACGAAGCCTGTATGCATGTTCGCCCAGATCAGCATGATCAGGGGATAGAGAAAAACCAGCCGACTCGGCTCTTGCTTATCTTCGAAATCTTTGCGGTAGAAAGTGAGCCCGATGAGAAGAATAATCAGGAGGAAATAAGAGAAGACCTCCGGTCTCGCCAGGAAATGGAAAGATGAAGCCACCACCGCCAGGATCACCAGGAACCCGCCTGATATGAGCGGGCTCTTGAGATAGCGGAAGATGAACAGGGGACCGAGGAGCATGGAGCAGACAAGCAGCATGGCCACCAGCCCCACCAGCCCGTATCCGGCGCCGAGCAGATAGGAAAGATAGAAGATCAGCTCGCTGAGCCATTGATAAGCGACGAAGAGCCGACCGGCACCGGCGGCAGCGCCACCACTGCTGGCGCCAGAGAAAAAGCCGTAGTCGATGGCGCCATCCGGGCCGAGAGCCGGAAAAGTGTAGGAGAACGGGTCTACCCGGGGTACCTGATGAGTCTCTACGATATGATGCCCTACAGCCAGGAGCCAACATGTATCGGGATCATGGAGACACGATCCGGCCACGAAAGCACCGAATATGAAGACGAAGAGGAACAGAAAGACAATCAGACCCCGGGCGGCCGCGGTCTCGAAAAGAGCCGCCACTACTCCCACTCGATAGTAGCAGGCGGCTTCGAGGTGATGTCGTAGAGGACCCGATTGACCCCGGGGACTTCGTTGACGATGCGGTTCGAGATAGTCTCGAGCAGGTCATAGGGAAGCCGCGCCCAGTCGGCGGTCATGCCATCCTCCGATGTGACTGCCCGGATAACGATCGGATTCTGATAGGTGCGTTTGTCCCCCATCACCCCTACGGATTTCGTAGGAAGGAGAATACCGAACATTTGCCAGACCTGTCTGTACATTCCATGGGCTTTGACCTCCTCCCGGATGATCCAGTCGGCTTCCCGGAGGGTTTTCAGACGCTCTTTGGTGATCTCGCCGATCACCCGGATAGCCAGACCCGGTCCCGGGAATGGATGGCGCACGATGATCCCCTCGGGAACGCCCAGCTCGCCGGCGGCCAGACGGACCTCGTCTTTGAAGAGCTTGGCGAAGGGCTCCACCAGCCGGAATTGAAGGTCCTCGGGAAGACCGCCGACATTATGGTGAGACTTGATTTTAACGGCGATGCGCTCACCGGTCTTGGGGTCGATCCGGTGTCCCGCCGACTCGATGACATCGGGATAAAGAGTCCCCTGGGCGAGGAAGTCGAAGGGTCCCAGAGCCTTGGACTCATGCTCGAAGACCCGGATGAATTCGGCGCCGATTGTTTTGCGTTTCTCCTCGGGATCGGTGATGCCTTTCAGCTTATCGATGAAACGATCCCGGGCTTTGACGAAATGAACGTGGATGTTGAATTCGTTCTCGAATTTGTTGACCAGCCATTCAGGCTCGTTTTTCCGCATGAAACCCTGATCTATGAACATGCAGGTGAGCTGATCGCCGATCGCTT
>JAGQHH010000680.1 GCA_020431945.1 Cyanobacteria bacterium HKST-UBA02
GCTCGATGTCGAAGAGGGCATTGTCAAAGGCTCGGCCCGGGGCGTCCAGCAGCTCGATCTCTATGAGGTGCTGAAAGCGAACGAGCATATGCTCTCCCGCTGGGGCGGACATAAAATGGCTGCCGGGTTCACTGTGGAGGCCGACCGCGCCGATGAGCTAATGAAAGCCCTGATCGCTACATGCAACAAAATGCTCGCCGGCAAGCCGCTTTTCGGAACCCTGGAGCTCGATCTCGTCGTGGACGCTCCGGTGGTGGATCTCGATCTTGCCGGTCGTCTGGAGGTCCTGGCGCCGTTCGGCATGGGCAACCGCAAACCGCGTCTCTGCATGAAGGGTCTGACCTGTATCGATTCCCGCTCCCTGGGCAAAGAAGGGAAACATTCCAAGATCATGCTCGCCGGGGAAGGTCATCCCGATCAGTTCGAATGTGTCAAATGGAACAGCCAGGGCGTCGCTCCGGAGCCCGGTCAGGCTGTCGATATCGTCTTCACTCCCGAGGTCAATCACTTCAACGGCAAGGATCGCTTGCAGCTCGTTCTCGCCGACTGGCGGGCCGCGCATGACGGCAAAGAGATCACTAGTCTGGAAGAGCTGGCCGCCCTGGCCGCTCCCGAGCCTGCGCCTGAATCGCAACTCGAGTCGCAGAAAATTCCGGCAGCGGCAATGGCAGCAGGCACCGTATCAGGTGCTATAGACCAGGTCGAGATTGCCGAGCTTGCGAAACTCGCCGAAGAGTCCTCCCTTCCTCTTCGCAAGAATATAGTCTCCACCAGAATGACCTGGCGGGATCTGAGGACTCACGGCACACCTCGCGATATCCTCACAAGGGCCGTCTCGAAGCTCAAAGATAGTCTTCTCGTTTTCGGCGAGTCCACTGCCGGTCCCGATTTCGCCGATCGCACCGCTCTCAAGCCGAGCAAGCACTTGCTCATCTGGCAACTGCCTCCGACCCTGGATGTTTTCGAGGAGCTTCTCAAGGCTACTGCCTGCGAATCGGTCTATCTGGTGGGCGTACGCGACGACGATCCCGACGAGCCCGGCGCATTTCTCAAGCGTCTTTTCGGACTGGTGCGTTATGCAGTCAATCAGAAAGAAGGAGAGATCCACGGCGAGAAGCTGACGGCTCTCATGGCTTCCAGCAAGCTTTCCACAGCTCTGGGATTGTCCGTTCTCAAGAAGATCAATCTCGTCGACTGGTATGCCGAAGAAGGTGTCGTACACCTCGACCTCCTCGGTGACGCCATGGGTCGCTCCGAAGATTGCCCGGAATTCGCCCAGCTCGAGGCGAGTCTCATGGAGACCAGGAAATTCAGAGACTGGTGCGCAAAAGCATCGATAAAAGATATACAATTGCAGTTCGTCAAAAATGGAGTCGCTCTCAATCCCGAGCTCGAAGAATCCAGGTTCGAGGAGACGGGCAGTGCGGGCACCGGCAATTCAAGAAGGAACGAAAGAAACCATGGGACTGCAAACGGAAAAGCTCGAGAAGAAGGAATTGGCGCTTCCCCTGAACAGTGAAAGGGATGCCTGGCTCAAGTCTAAGATCCGAGACATTCAGGACTTTCCCAAGCCCGGGATTGTGTTCAAAGACCTCACCACTCTTCTCAAGGATGCCGAGGCTCTGCAATTTTCCATAGCCTCCCTGGCCGATCGCACCGCCAGCCTCAAGCCCGACGTCGTGGCCGGTATCGAAGCTCGTGGATTCATTCTGGCACCGGCGGTTGCCAGCCTCATTGGCGCCGGCTTCGTGCCTATCCGCAAGCCAAAAAAGCTCCCGTACAAAGTCGAGAAAGTCAGCTATGACCTCGAGTATGGCACCGACTCCCTGGAGATTCATGTCGATGCGGTGGAGAAAGGGCAGAGAGTAGTAATCATCGACGACTTGCTGGCCACCGGCGGCACCGCACAAGCCGCCCACCAACTGCTCGAAAAGATCGGCGGCAATATCGTGGGCATGGGCTTCGTGGTCGAGCTGGGATTTCTCGACGGGCGCAAGAAACTTCCCGGCGATTGCGATATCTTCTCTTTGATCAAATATTGATCAGGACTTCGGGTCGACTATATGACCCATGAAGAGTGTGGCACCGGTTCGGTCGTCTCTAAGAATGAACAGGAACGGGCGGTCCACTACCATGTAGAAAGGCTCCGGGGGTTTCTCGAATAGACCCTTGCCTCCCATCAAAACCGTGGTGGCGGATGCAGCTTCGGTGCCTTTCTCGTTTACGTCGATAAAACTCTTCTGGAATACCGAGCTTATATAGATCTCGTTACTGGGATCGGCCATGAGGCTGAAGTCGGCTTTGCCTCGAGTGAAGGCCAGAGGCATTCCCAGACCGCTGAGAACATTGTTGAGCTTGTGTGCATTATCCATCCTGAATCTGGGCAGACGCAGGACACCAGGTTGGTCATAAAAACCGGTCATCCAGGAACGCAGATTCGCGTCGGTGAGTCGGCTCTCAAGCTGCGCCAGGGTCAGATTCTTGGACGGCAAAAAGATATAGAGGGCTGTGCGTCCGTCCAGATAGGGCAGCTTGATAGCCTGGAACGCATTCTGCTCCTGGTATCTGAACGCGCCATCCTTGAGGCGCATGAACATGACTTTCTTTATGCTTCCATTCTGGAGATTGAAGTCGTCTTTCTCTGAATGCTTGAGCGGGAATTCTCTGAGCCAGGTTCCTTTGAAATAAACTGCGTTGACCAGGCAGAGAGCGTCACTGGCAAGAGTGCGCTCGATGACCCTGTCGATCTTGCCCTGGGTCTTGTCCAGAGCCCATTTGTTGATTGTCTCGGCGGCCTGGGGAGAGGCGAAATCCAGGGATTGCACGCCGGCGTCGAAAGAAAGCTTGCCGGTATCGAGGAATTGTTTTTTCAATTTATAGCGGCTGTTGGCGAATAGCCCGCTGGCTATGTCGAGCTGGGTGGAATTGCCGATGCTGCCCAGGCTTCCCAGTATTCTCTTATAGGCCTGGCCGAGTTTTGCATCGGTCTGGCCGGCAAGCCCCAGGGTGTCGCCCATTTCTGTCCTGGTTTTGCCGGCGGAGCCGGTGTAAGTCATGGTGAGGGCCGTATGCAAGCTGAAAGGGCTGATCAGGAGATTCTCGTTGCTTGCCTGTTTCGCCATCGCTTTGTAGAAAGAGACGGTGAAGGAGTCCTTCTTGGCTGCTGCTGCCGGCAATACCGACAGAGCCAGAAGACATGCGAAAAACCATGGTTTCATTCTTTCAATCATCAGCAATATGACCCGTCTTTGTTCCTAATACTTATCTCTCCGGCATGCAATTCCCTGGTGCCGGATTCGGTGCGCACGATAAGTGCCCCTGCCGGGCTCAGATCGTAAGCTGTGCCTTCTATCGTATTGTTGCCGGAGAGGCAGACAATCTCTTTGCCCAGGGTGACGGAAAGAGATTTCCATTCATCGAGAATCTCGGCATCCATGCCTTTCTCGACCTTCTCGAAAATCTCCTCGATCTGATAACAGAGCTCGACTGCCAGCTCGATGGTATCGATACTGGTGGTACAGTGCTGGCTCAGAGAAGTGACTTTTCCCTCGAGCTCTTCCGGTATATCGGCGGCATCGAGATTGACATTGAGGCCGATTCCCGCCACCAGGGCCGGGCTGCCTCCGGTCACCGGCATCTCGGCGAGGATTCCGCCTGTCTTGCGACCGTCGAGGATGAGATCGTTGACCCACTTCAGACCCAGCTCGACCCCGCATACGGCGAACACCGCTCGGGCTGCCGCCACCCCCAGGGAGAGCGTGACCACCGGCAGTTCAGCCAGGGGTCTTGCCGGGCGCAAGAGAATACTCAGATAGAGCCCCGATCCGGGAGGCGAGACCCAGGTTCTACCCAGGCGACCGCGCCCCCGGGTCTGGCAGTCTGCTATGACTACCGTGCCGTGACAGGCGCCGTCTCTGGCCAGTTTGGCCATTCTCGTATTGGTGGAATCGATCTCCTGCCAGTATTCGTTGGCGCTCTTTTCCGGCCTGCCGATATGTCTGGTTTTGAGAAGCGACTCGAATCGCCGCAGTCGTTCTTCCTCGATGATCCAGTCTCCTAATTCGCCACCGATGTAGCTATCTCTTTTGGTCCGGTGATCAATTTGTGGATGGGGCACTTATCGGCGATGGCGGTGAGATCTTTGATCTGCTCATCGCTGAGCTCGCCTTCGAATTTGAGCTCCCGGGAAATCTTCGGGATGGTGCGGCTGGCATTCTCGGGATCGGCAATTTTGTCTTCTTTGAGATTGACGGTCACTCTCTTCAGAGGATAGCCCTTGCGCTTGGCGTACATTTGCACGGTTATGGAGGTGCAGGCTCCCAGGGAGCTCAGGAGAAGCTCATGGGGATCGGGACCTTCTTCGGTGCCGCCGATGTCTTTCGGGATATCGCATACGAAGGAGTGGGTGCCTGCTGTGATGTCTTGTTTGAACTGCTCTTCGCTATGGGTCTTTACCGTGACTTCCGCCATCATTGCCTCCCGAAGCGCTCGGTGCCCGGCGCCTCCAGTAATATAGAAACGCTCCCGATCTTAATCGCTTGACTACGAATTGGCTATAGCCCGATGCCCCAGTGGGTGCGGCAGTATAATTCTCTTCGGGTGAAATCAGAAAAATCGCAATATTGCGATTTTTCCACTTTGGAGTTTTATACATAGTGGTGGCATACGAGACAGAGAGATTGATTTTGAGGGACTGGTCGATGTCGGATCTGAAGCAGGTCCAGGAGTATGCGAGCGATCCGGAGGTAGCGAAATTCATGATCTGGGGTCCCAATAGCGAGGGCGAAACCCGGGAGTTCATGAGACGCAGCATCGATCTGAGCAAGGAGCGCCCTCGCAGAACCTATGAGCTGGCCATGGTCCTCAAGGAAGAGGACAAGGTCATCGGCGGCAGCGGCATCTCGATACACGATCCCAAGAACAAATCGGCGCTTCTCGGTTATGTCCTCAACCGTTCCTACTGGGGGCGCGGTCTCGTGACCGAGGCGGCAAAGAGACTATTGACCCTGGGATTCGATGAGCTGGGTTTGCATCGCGTCTGCGCTACCTGCGATGCCGAGAATTTCGGCTCCCAGAGAGTCCTGGAGAAATGCGGCATGAGGAAGGAAGGTCACTTCAAGGAAGATATGCTGATCAAGGGAAGGTGGCG
>JAGQHH010000681.1 GCA_020431945.1 Cyanobacteria bacterium HKST-UBA02
CCGAAGGCGGCTCGGCGGTGGGATAAGTCGAGCCGAAAGGCTCCAGAGTCCGGGCAACGGGCCAGAGGACCAGGTCCCCGGCATCGAGCATACGCTCATCGAAAGCGCCCGGGTTGGACGAGGCCTCCTCGAGAACGGATATGGCACTGAGAAGTGAGCTCTCCTCGGATTGCTCCTTGAGAGAATCGCTTCCTACATCTTTGATTTGATCGACAAGCTTGTTGAAATCGAGCATCTTAGAGAAGATCTTTGAGAGCAGCCTTGAACCTGGACAGGGTAGCAAGCTCTTCCGGTACTTTGCCGCCGGCCAGTTCCTTGAAAAGACTATCACAGGCCAGGGTGGTCCCGGACTTGGCAGTGAGAGAAAGACCAAAAGCAGCCAGCTCGCTCACCAGTGAGGTCTGGCAATCGGGAGATGGCGAATTGCCGAGCACGAAGTCCAGATCGTAGCCCAGAAGCTTTATCCCATCGTCGGTCAGATAGATACGCAGATCGGCGAATCGGGACGGCACCACCGGCGGCACCAGGGACCAGAGATAGGTGAGCCGAGAACAGACGGCCTTGATACAGGAGCCGGGGTCGGTGCAACTACTGCTGTTGAGCTCCACCTTGCCCGGTACCCGATTCACCAGGAATATCCGCGCCCCGCTCTGGGCATCGAGATCGAGATGAAAATCCAGGAGAGGCTCGATACCTGGATTATGGAGAGACTGCAGAACCCTCAGGCGATCGAGAACGCCATCGATCCCGGATGCAAGAGGCGCCTCGACAACTCTGATGAGAACAGGGCTGCCATCGCTCCAGAGGTCTTCGCCGAAACCGGCACTGAAGATTTGCCCGGAGATTTCAGGAATCTTATAGCGAAGCTGCCACTGTTTGAGAGAGCCTGTGAAAGCCCGGGATGGACCTTTACTTACCGAGAGGTCACCGTCCCCCACCAGGTCCACGGACAGTGCACCAAGAAGGGTCTGGGCATCCGGATCGGCAAGAGCGGAAGCACTGATCGACTCCACCCGGCAGGCCGGCTTGAAATTTTCATCGCTTGTTCCCAGGGGCAGGCCGGCGATGGAAGTAGCCAGCCTCTGGCAGGCAGCTTCGGCATCTACCGGTCCGGTACCGGGCATGAGAACGAGGAACTCGGCAGGAGCCGGACAGGTGACTGTGTCCTTGCCGCGCAAAAGAGCCGGAACCGCTTCTTTGAGAGCGCGGATGAGACTGTTCTTCAGGGCAGTCTGACCGGTCTCCTCCAGCTTCTGCCATTGCAGCACCACCAGCAATCCCAGAGAGAAGTCCCTGCCTGTCTTCCTGTGGGCCCGCAGACACTGATTGAGATTCTTTAAAAAGCGTCGGCTCGATGAGATCACCCTGGATTTGCTTTCTGAGTCGCTATCAGATCCGCGACCGGCATCGCGCCGTCTCTCGAGGATGAAACTGTCGGTATTCAAGGCTGTTCGTTTTTCGCTCATTCTAATATACAATCATGTTTTGGAGATCGATAACTTGTCCCGAACCAAAAGACAGATACCCAGCGAGATTAACCTGGCCCAGAATCTGGCCGGACGCCTGAAGCAACTTCGTGAATACCGGAACATGACCGAGCTCGATCTGTCCCGGGCCACCAGACTGAGCAGGCAGAGAATCGAGGATCTCGAAGCCGGAGTCGAAACATGGCTTTCTGCCTCGGACCGGCAGGTTCTCTCCCGGGCTCTCAATATCGAGCCGGCAGTGCTCTTAGAGTCCGAGCTCAGACCGGATTCAGGAGCCCATCCTGTGTACGCCGAGCAAGAGAAATTCGTCTTGAGCGAGCTCGGCGAATCGATTCTCGCCGGCAGCCGGGACCTGGTCTGCCCGGCTTGCGGCTCCGGTCTGCGCTGCAGTATCCAGAAAGGATTCGATATCCAGGGAAGACCGTCCTGCCTTCCCAAGGCTTTCTGCCAGAAGTGCCCTTTCATTCTCAAATAACGAAAATCTTCCTGCACCGGCGGCGGTGCGCTCAAGCAGAATCGCTGGACTCCGGCGCCGGGGTCACGCAACGGCGCTCGAAGCACTGACGTGTAGTCTCTGTAAGCTTCTCCTTGAGCTCGGCAAGACGCTGAGAGATCTCGATACGGCGCTTTTGCAGACCGAGCATCTGCTGGCGGCGGTGGTCATCCATAGCCTCGATATAAAGCTCATTGAGCGCGATCTCTTCGCCCTGAGCCCACCAGAGATCCTCGATGACATTGCCGATCTCATCGTACTCCGCTTCATCCATCATCTGGTCGAAAAGACGATACTCATTGCTCAACATGTACTCGATGGCGCTGCGCACCTCTTCTCTGACGTGCTGGGCCGCAGACGATACCACAGAAGCCAGGATCTCCTGGTCCAGGGGACCGGTACGCTCGGCAAAATGATAAATGGACTCATCGAGCAGATAGCGCCGGAAAGTCACCTGGCTCCAGAGGAACTCGGAAAAATAGCCCACGCATACGCGGTGGACGATCTCGGCCCGGGCAGGCAGATTGCCGATGCGCAGGCCGCTTCTGTGACCGAGAGAATTGAGGGAGCGCACCGCTCCGTACATGCGATCGATCAGCTCTCGCAAGCCGCTCACCATGGAGTCTCTCAGACCAGGAAGCTCCCGATAGACGGCGAGTTCCGAGGCCATGAGCTGGAGAGTCTCCCGGCGCAGGAAAGTGAGATTGGCTCCCATGTCGTCGAAGATCTTGCTGGAGGTGGCGTCGCTCATGTCGATCAAAGCCAGGAGCAGATGGATAGGCTCGATGTCCGGCTGACCGAAATAGAGCGAATAATCGAAAGCTCTGAGGAGCGCCTGGACCGCCAGATCGCTGAAGCCGATAGGATGCTCCACCGACTGGGGAGCCACCACGGGCTGAGGGAAACCAGACTCGACGATGTCCGGACGATCCGAGTAGAGCAATTCGGACTCGGGCTGGTCCTTGAAGTGGCGCTCCACTTCAGCCCGGGTGGACTCCTCTTCCATCTTGTTGGTGGCAAGAGCCGCCGCCGCCAGAGTCTCCGGGTCCACGGTGAGAGCGATCAGAAGATGCTCCGTGCAGACGTAGCGGTGGTTCATATTCAGACACTCGGCCATGGCCTGTTGAATAACGTTCAAAAACGACTCACCAGCCCGCTCGAAGACGGAGTCAATCATCGGGATCTCCAATTAAATTATGCTTACACTGAAGAATGGTACTTTCTTGATTACCGGATGGCAACCTCGCTTAAGATAAGATTGATAGCTACGGAGACACCTTTTGAAGATACTTATAGCAAACGACGATGGAGTTTTTGCGCCGGGCATCCGAGCGCTGGCCAGACGTCTATCGGAGAATGACGGACACTCGATCTATGTGGTGGCGCCGGATCGGGAGCGCAGCGCCACCGGTCATTCACTGACATTACACAAACCGTTACGTGTCCAGGAAGTGGAACTCGAGGGACGGATCGAAAAGGCCTGGTCCACCACCGGCACTCCCAGCGACTGCGTGAAGCTGGCGATTTCCACGTTGATGAGCGAGCCACCCGATCTGGTGATCTCCGGAATCAACAATGGTGCCAATCTCGGCTCGGAGATCCTCTACTCGGGCACCGTCGCCGCCGCCA
>JAGQHH010000058.1 GCA_020431945.1 Cyanobacteria bacterium HKST-UBA02
TCTCCAGCTTCGATTTCATGAGCTCGACACCCACCTTGTTCAACTCGGCCACGGTGCGCTCGCAGCTTTCTTCCTGCTACCTGACCACGGTCTCCGACGACCTCGACGGCATCTACGAGGCCATCAAGGAGAACGCATTGCTGGCCAAGTTCGCCGGTGGCCTGGGCAACGACTGGACGCCGGTGCGGGCTCTGGGCGCCCATATCCGTGGGACAAACGGAAAAAGCCAGGGCGTGGTACCTTTCCTGAAAGTGGTCAATGACACCGCTGTGGCCGTCAATCAGGGCGGCAAGCGTAAAGGCGCAGTCTGCTGCTATCTCGAAGTGTGGCATATGGACATCGAGGAATTTC
Organism: Cyanobacteria bacterium HKST-UBA02; assembly: GCA_020431945.1. Next base: position 352 of record JAGQHH010000058.1, read on the forward strand.
TCGAGCTCCGCAAGAACACCGGCGATGACCGGCGCCGCACCCATGATATGAACTCCGCCAACTGGGTTCCGGATCTCTTCATGAAGCGGGTGGAGGCCAACGAGGACTGGACGCTTTTCAGCCCGGACGAGACCCCGGATCTTCACGACCTCTTCGGCGCCGACTTCCAGCAGCGTTATGAAGCCTATGAGAGCATGGCTGAAAACGGCGAGATCCGGCTCTTCAAAAAAGTGCCGGCGGTGAGCCTCTGGCGCAAGATGCTGACCATGCCCTTAGAGACCGGTCATCCCTGGATCACTTTCAAAGATCCCTGCAATCTGAGAAGCCCTCAACAGCATGCCGGCGTCGTGCACAGCAGCAACCTCTGCACCGAGATCACCCTCAATACCTCGGAGTCCGAGACCGCTGTATGCAACCTGGGCTCGGTTGGTCTGGTTGAGCATCTCGATGAGAGCGGCGAGCTCGATATCGAGAAGCTGGCTCGCACCTGCAAGGTGGCCATGCGCATGCTCGACAATGTCATCGACATCAACTATTACAGCATTCCCAAGGCCCGCAACAGCAACCTCAAGCACCGCCCGGTGGGTCTCGGACTGATGGGCTTCCAGGACGCTCTCATCGTCAAGCGTATTCCTTATGCTTCCATGGAAGCCGTGGAATTCGCCGACTATGTCCAGGAGGCTGTGAGCTTCCATGCCATCAAGTCGAGCTCGGAGCTCGCCGCGGAGCGCGGTCGTTATCCCAGCTATGAAGGCTCTCTCTGGAGCCGGGGTATCCTGCCCCTGGATAGCATCGCTCTGCTCGAGAGTGCCCGGGGCACCGCGCCTGACGGCTCAGCCCTGCTCGATGTGGACAGACAGGCACGTTTCGACTGGACGCCTGTGCGCCGGCATATCGCCGAGTTCGGTATGCGCAACAGCAATTGTCTGGCGATTGCGCCCACCGCCACCATCGCCAATATCGCCGGGGTGAGCCCGTCCATCGAACCGACTTTCCAGAACCTCTATGTCAAGTCCAACCTCTCCGGCGAGTTCACCGTGCTCAACGGTTATCTGGTGAGAGACTTGAAGCGAATGGGTCTCTGGGACGAAGTGATGATCCACGATCTCAAATACTTCGATGGCTCGGTGATGCCTATCGACCGTATTCCTGCGGACCTCAAAGACCTCTATGCCACGGCTTTCGAGGTGGATCCGAGCTGGCTGGTGGAGTGTGCTTCCAGACGGCAGAAGTGGATAGATCAATCCCAGAGCCTCAACCTGTATGTCGCCGAGCCTTCGGGTAAAAAGCTCGACGAGCTCTACAAGCACGCCTGGCGCAAGGGTCTCAAGACCACCTATTACCTGCGCACCACCAGTGCCACCTATACAGAGAAATCGACGGTGAACAAGACGGCTCTCAATGCCGTCAGCGTGGAAGGCGCTGTTTGCAATCCCTATGACACCGAATGCGAATCCTGCCAGTAGAGCGTTCGATGCAAAAAGTTTTTCGATAGAAGGAGAAAATGATGCTAGATTTTGGTGATGTGTCTGGAGCGGCAGCGTCGACGAACGCTAAACCGGTGCCTGCCGGAGCGGCGGCTGCTGCTTCAAATGTCAAACCGGGACCGGGAGTGACCGGGGTCGAGGAGATCGATTTCAATGCTTCCCGGATCAATGTCGACGACAAGCGAGTGATCAACTGCCGGGCCGATCTCAATCAACTGGTACCTTTCAAATACGAATGGGCCTGGCAGAAATATCTCGACGCCTGCGCCAACCACTGGATGCCCCAGGAAGTGAACATGAGCCGGGATATCGCCCTGTGGAAAGATCCCAACGGCCTCACCGAAGACGAGCGCACCATCATCAAACGCAACCTGGGATTTTTCTCCACCGCCGATTCGCTGGTGGCGAACAATCTGGTCCTGGCAATCTACAGGCATATCACCAATCCGGAATGCCGGCAGTACCTCTTGCGCCAGTCCTTCGAGGAAGCGCTTCACACCCACGCTTATCAGTATGTTGTTGAGAGCCTGGGTCTCGATGAAGGCGAGATCTTCAATATGTACCGGGAGATTCCGAGTATCCACGCCAAGGATGCTTTCGAGCTGCAGTTCACCCAGGAGCTCTCTGATCCCCACTTCAACACCGGTACCGAGGCCACCGATCGGCGTTTTCTGCGCAACCTGATCGGTTATTACATCATCATGGAAGGTCTGTTCTTCTATGTCGGTTTCGTCCAGATGCTCTCTTTCGGCAGACAGAACAAGATGACCGGAGCTTCGGAAGAATTCCAGTACATCTTGCGCGACGAGTCCATGCACCTGAATTTCGGGATCGATATGATCAACCAGATCAAGATCGAGAATCCTCATCTCTGGACCCCGGATTTCCAGAAAGAGATCATCGAGCTGGTAGAGCAAGGTGTCGAGCTCGAGTATCAGTATGCCGTCGATACCATGCCCCGGGGCGTGCTCGGGCTCAATGTCCAGATGTTCAGCGAATATCTGCGCTTCATCGCCAATCGCCGACTCAGACAGATCGGGCTTCCGGAGCAATATCCCAATGCCAAGAATCCATTCCCCTGGATGAGCGAGATGATTGATCTGAAGAAAGAGAAAAACTTCTTCGAGACCCGGGTGATCGATTATCAAACAGGCGGAGCCCTCTCCTGGGATTAGGAACCTGATCTCAACCCGAGTGAAAAGGCTGCGGCTCTATGCCGCAGCCTTTTCTTACAACTGGGAATCTTTCGGTTTTACTGGCGGTTCTCAGCTCTTTCGAGATTCTCTTCTCTCTTCTTCTCGTATTCAGCGGACTGCTTCTCATGGACATAGACCCGGGGATCTTCGCCCGGGGGCAGGTCGCCGGCAAGATTATTGTCCACCTCGCCGGGCAGATCTTCCCAGGAGACCGGGAAGCCGATGAAATCGAAAGTTCTCAGGAAGGCATTTTTTATACTGTGCAGAGTGTGACGGGGTTTTTTCTTGTTATCTGAGTGAGGACCGTTGGTGTCTGTGGAGCTCTCGCCAGAGCTCGAGCTGGCTCTGGTACCACCCACGGGGCTATTACCATCGCGGGTATAGCTCCCGGTATATTCGTAAGGAATACCTTCTTTGATGGCCTTTTCTCTCTGCATCTCTTCGTCCCAGGATTTAGCCTGTTTCTGAGGCATCTTGATGGCGCGGTCGAAAGGAATCGCAGCTTCTTCCGCGCGGACCGGATCGATGACTGCCCCGGAATCGAGGAATTGTCTTACGTCGGTTCCGTCCACGACGCCGCTGGCGCCGGGGTCGTCGCTCTGGGCGAAGCAGGGGCCCACTGAGATAAGACCCAGGGCAGCGACTGTAAGTATTGATACCGTTTTCACCGGAATGACCTCGCGATGGAAAGAAGAAAGCCTGTTTTACCACAGTACGGCGGGCTTTTGCTTAGCCGGGTTAAATTACTCCGCTGAGCGACTGGCACTGAACCGGCAGCTCTTTGCCGGCGGCAGCGAAGCTTCCGGCAAGAGCTTTCAGCCAGCCAGCGTAGTCAAGGGTGCGATTACTCCTCGGAACCAGCTCCAGGTCGCACTTCCAGCTTCCGGCAAGACTTTCGAGATTAGCGATCAATCCCGCTTCGATACCGGCGAGAGCGGCCACGCCCCAGGCTGTTGATTCGAGCTGAGAGGCACGCTGCACCCGGACTTCCAGGACATCGGACTGGAACTGCAAGAGAAATGCGTTCCGTGTGGCGCCGCCGTCGACACGGAGCTGAGAAAGGTCGATACCATTGTCTTTCATTGTCCGGGCTACGTCTTTGACCTGGTAGGTCATGCTTTCGAGGGCTGCTCGCACGAAATGATTGCGATTGGTCCCCCGGGTCAGCCCGACGATTGTTCCGCGCACGTCCGAATCCCACCAGGGGGAGCCGAGACCGACCAGTGCCGGGACGAAATAGACGCCTTCGTTGCTCTCCAGGCTGCTTACCATGGCTTCGGTCTCGTCGCTCGATTCGATGATTCCCAGCCCGTCCCGGAGCCATTGCACGGCAGCACCGGCGATGAAAGTGGCGCCTTCGAAGGCGTATACAGGCTTTTCGCCCTTGAGTTGCCAGGCTATGGTGGTGAGAAGACCCTCGGCGAGCTTGAAGTCTCCGCCTATATTGGCGAGGAGGAAAGAGCCCGTGCCATAGGTGCATTTGGCCATGCCTTGCTGGAAGCAAGCCTGACCGAAAAGAGCCGCTTGCTGGTCCCCCAGGTTGGCAAGCACCGGCGCCTCGAAGCCGACTATATCTTTGTCGGTTGTACCGAAATCAGCATTGCTGGGTACAACATCCGGCATCATCGAGGGCGGGATCTGCAGGCGCTCGAGAAGCTCTTCGTCCCAGTCCAGGGTGCGGACGTTGAAAAGCAAGGTCCGGCTGGCATTGCTGGGCTCGGTGAGATGGTTGCGGGAGCCGGTGAGATTGGCGATCAGCCAGCTGTCGATAGTTCCGAAGGCAAGCTCGCCGGCTTCGGCTCGCTTGCGGGCTCCAGGTACATTGTCCAGAATCCACTTGACTTTGGGTCCCGAAAAGTAAGCGTCCGGAACCAGCCCGGTG
>JAGQHH010000059.1 GCA_020431945.1 Cyanobacteria bacterium HKST-UBA02
ATGGCCGGTGTCAACAGTCGTCCGGAAAACATCCGACAGGTGGCGGAGGAATCCATGAAAAGGTTGAGAGTGGATGTCATTGACCTTTTCTACCAGCACCGGGTAGATCCGAATGTGCCCATCGAAGACGAGGCCGGAACTGTAAAAGAATTGATTCAGGAAGGGAAAGTCAAACACTTCGGCCTGTCGGAGGCCGGCGCCTAAACCATCCGCCTGGCGCACGCCGTACAACCGGTGACCGCCCTGCAAAGCGAATACTCCATATGGTGGCGCCATCTCGAAGACGATATCATCCCGACTCTCGAAGAGCTCGGTATCGGTCTTGTCTCCTACAGCCCCCTGGGAAGAGGCTTCCTGACAGGCAAAATCGGAGCCGATGCCACTTTTGCCGCCACCGATTTCCGGAGCACCCTGCCCCGGTTCGCGCCGGAGGCCATGAGAGCCAACAAGGCTCTGGTGGATCTGCTCGAAGAGATTGGAAGAAGCAAAAATGCCACCACCGCCCAGATCGCCTTATCCTGGATCCTTGCGAAAAAACCATGGATAGTGCCGATTCCCGGGACCACCAGACTCGAGCGGCTCGAAGAGAATATCGGCGCTGCCGCATTGAATCTGACAGCAAAAGACATCGACGAGATCGAGAGCGCCGCTGCTAAGATCAACATCGAAGGCGGGCGCTATCCCGAAGCCCTCGAAAAGATGACCGAGCGCTGAGTCGGTCAGGAGAAGAGTAGAGACCGGTGAAACAATCGGCGGATCAACATCAAACAATCAGGAGACATAGCAAATGATCGAAACCGCTATCAAGACCAGAGCCTATGCCGCCACCAGTACCGGTGCGGAGCTGGCCCCCTTCGAAATCACCCGGAGAGAGCCAGGACCGACAGACATCCTTATTGAAATAAAATACTGCGGCATCTGTCACTCGGACGTGCACCAGGTACTCGATGAATGGGGCAACTCCAAATTTCCCATGGTGCCCGGTCATGAGATCGCCGGCATCGTCGAGAAGGTCGGTGAGAAAGTCACCAGATTCCAGCCCGGTGACCGGGTCGGCGTCGGCTGCATGGTCGACTCCTGCCGGGAGTGCGATTCCTGCAATGACGGCGAAGAGCAGTACTGCAACAATCGTATGGTGCTCACCTATAACGACATCGCCCTGGACGGCAAGACACCCACATATGGTGGCTATTCGGATCGTATTACCGTGGACCAGCGCTTCGTTGCGCGCATCCCGGCGAACATCCCCCTGGAGCAAGCAGCCCCGCTCCTCTGTGCCGGTATCACCACCTATTCGCCCCTGAAGCACTGGCATGCCGGCCCCGGCAAGTCAGTGGCGGTTGTCGGTCTGGGCGGGCTCGGGCATATGGGAGTCAAATTCGCCCACGCTCTGGGAGCAGAGGTCACCGTCATCAGCCGTTCGATGAGCAAGAAAGCGGACGCCGAGGCAATGGGCGCGACCGGTTATATCGCCACCGCGGAGAAGGGCGCTGTCGAGAATGCCAGGGAGAAATTCGATCTGATTATCAATACCGTCTCCTCCGCCGCCGACATGAACGCCTATATGGCCATGCTCAAGCGTGATGGTGTCATGGTGCTGGTGGGAGCGCCGTCCGAAGAGCTTCCCATTCATCCCTTCAGCATTATCCCCAGAAGAAAATCCCTGGCTGGCTCCACCATCGGTGGCATGCGCGAGACCCAGGAGATGCTCGACTTCTGCGGCAAACACGCCATCGGCTCCGATATCGAGATCATCGGCATCGACCAGGTCAACGAAGCTTACAAACGGCTCTTGAAAAGCGACGTGCGATATCGCTTCGTGATCGACATGGCTTCGCTAAAATAGAACCTTCAATTCCCATAAAGAGGAAAGCTCAATGCCTCATATCGTCGTAAAACTCTGGCCCGGCAGGTCGGAAGAGCTGAAAAGCAAGCTTGCCGAGCGTATCGTCAAAGATGTCGTCGAAGTCCTGGCTTGCGGTGAAGAATGGGTATCCCTCGACATGGAAGAAGTCGATCCCGACGAGTGGCCGGAGGCGGTCTACCGCCCGGAAATCCACGGACACTGGGACCGCCTCTACAAGAAACCCGGCTATAATCCCCTGGAGTAGTCCTTCTGGTCAGACTGATGCAAGCGAAGCGCCGGTCATGGGTATAACGATCAGACCGGAGGTAGTCTCGTGACCGGAAAAGAAGACATCAAAGACGGCGAAAAGCAAGCACACGAGCAGACAGCCCGAAGCGAAAAGGCTGCTGCCGACGGTGTGGTGGGGGAGAAGAAACAGCAGCATCTCCATTCGGAGGCAGCACGAAAAAACAAAAATCCTCTCTGGGATACGCCCTCTGGAATCGGCATCAATACCCGGGACATCAGCGACGAAGATGCCAGAAAACTCATGGATAATCCCATTGAGCTCGTCGACTACTCGCAGCCCGGAGGTGACCAGATCCTGGCTTCGAGCCGCAAGACAGCCAAAAAGGCGTCTGAAAGGAGCTCCGCAAAGGGCGCCGACAAGAGCACGGAAAAAAGCGCAGCCGAGCGCTCCAGACCGGCAGAGCATGCTCTTTCGCGAAACCTGACCGCAATCGAGCTTGCCGAACTGAAACACCTGGGAATTTCGGCGGAGCAGGCTGCGCTCCTGCGCACCGAATTCGAGACAAACTCGAAGGCTCCCTTCGCAACTCTCTCCAGTCTGATGAGAGCGAATGATGTTGTCGGTATCGGAGAAATACACTATGTCACAGGGCATTCTAACAACCCGATAAGAGACCTTGGTCCGACAGCAATCAGAACTCTGGCAGCCGCAGGAGCGACGCACCTGGCTCTCGAGATTCCACACACGCTCCAACCTTTGCTCGACAATTTCGAGAAAACAGAAGTAATAGATCAGACCAGACTGGCTCCCACTCAGCAGACCCAGGACTATCTCAAGATTCTCGAGGCCGCACGAGCCTGCGGGCTGAAGCTTGTTGCAATCGATGTGCCGGAGCCCTGGCGAACTGAAGTGGCGCCCAGGGATATTCAGATGGCCGGTGCGATCAAGTCTATCCTCAGTTCCAAGAGTGGTTCCAGAGTAGTCGCCTGGATAGGCTCTATGCACCTGGAGCATGGTGAAGGCAGGAGCGGACTTTGCGCCGCCGAACTTTTGAAACAGCAGGGAGTGAAAATTGCTTCCGTAGGATCAGAAGTACCCGATGTCAATACAGTATTGTCTAAAGTGGTACCAGACCTGACTAAGACCGTTTCGATCGATATGGCCAAAGCGACTGAGATAGGAAACCTTGATCACATAGACAGGCACAACCCGTATTCAGTCGGGGCAAAATACAACTGGTGGGATCATGTAATCGTTTTTCCCAGGTCGACGCTCAGGTAGAGATCAGATCTGCGAGAGGACATGGATCAAGTCCCTGGCTTCATCCTTCTTTCCGAGCTTCAAGCAGACATGAATGAGATGTTTGCACACCGGCTGGTAGTTGTTACTCAGGCGATAGGCTTGTTGAAGATACTTGTAGGCGACCTCGTATTTGCCTTCGAGCTCCCGGCAAACACCGAGATTGTAGTAAGACTGGAAGCAATCGAATCCAGCGTCGATGGCCGCGCTGTACTTTTCAGCAGCAAGACCATACTTGCCCGCCTTCTGCAAGCGAACCCCCTGATTGAATGCCTTCAGTCCTTTCTCGGACACGAGAGCCGGCTCCTTCTCCTCCGGGAGGATCTTGATTATCTCCCGGTACTTCGGGTCTTCAGGACTCCAGGAAGTCTCGTCGGAAGCGAGGACCGAATATTGAGCGAAAGTACCAGCCAGCATGCATGTCGAAACAAGCAAGAATCTGGTGGCTCTGGCGATCATGTCTGGTACCTCCCGGCGAACTGGCAAACTGGCGGACTCGTAGATACTCAGCATATCAGCTATCCCATGAAACTGAATTGCTCTTCGAGAATAGGCAAGGACGAACATCCTGATATCCAAACCGAACCTGAAAACGTCCGCCCCGGGTACAATTCCGCCACATTTACCGCATACAATCATCTTCCCCGATAAGTCCTCCGCCCCCTTACCCCTCCAGGAGCCCCTATATGGTAGACCGCGCATTACCCCGCGATGCGGGGACGGTGCACGACGGCACGGCCGACCTCTCCCACTCGGAGAGTTTCCAGAGTTTCCTGTTGGACCCCGGTCTCAGGTTAGAGACTCGAGCAGAAACTCCGGGGAAAGCCCCGGATAAAACCCCGGAGAAAACTCCGGAAAGCTCTGGACACTCACCCCCGGGCTATATCTGTGACGGCAATGTCTGCCGCCCGATCAATAGCGATCTTCCCGGCTTCATCCCGAAAGACGGTCTCACCGGCGACGATAACTTTCTCCAGTTGCCATCTCTTTTCTCCGGCAGGGCGAAGGAATCACCTGCGCTGCAAGTACTCAGCGATCTCAACCCGATGCCTCAGAAAGGCAACTCCGGAGATGCCCAGGGCGGCAGAACCTATTCCCCGGCGCTCTCAGGCAAGAGCAATCTCGATCTGCTCGGCCAGTACCTGGGCAACGACATCCTCGATATCCCCTCTCTGACTACAGCAGATTCCGGTCGCCGCTCCGCCGACGGTGTTATCCATTATCCGGCCCACGCCACCAGACCCGGCACCGCAGCCGGGCAGGAAACAGTCAGCGTGAAAGTGGACCGCCTGTCTACCGGTTCGGTCAGTCTCGATGACGGGACCTACCAGCGGGACGACCGCGGACGGGTCACTCAGACCGATGCCGGCGACAACACGTCACGCAGCAACAGGTTCGAGTACGGCGATCAGGCACACCCGGAACGGGTCACCCGCGCTACCATCGACGGTGTTACCTACAAGCGTCTGGCGCCCATCACCAGCTCGGGCAAGCCCGTGGAGAAAGACGGACGCGAGATGGCGAGCTGGACCATGTACGACTCGGCTGGAAAAATCACCGGTCACTTCTCCGGCACTTTCGAGATGAGCCCGGACGGTGTCCTCACAAGAGTCGACTACAACTCCAACCAGCCGGTGGTCGAATACTACGGTGCCGGCGGTCAGAAGCTCAGTGCCGAAGAAGCACAGAAAAGAAATCAGGAAGGCATCTGGCCCGGCACCGTCGACGTGACCCGCCCGGATGGCTCCTCGATACACGCCGATCTCAAAGGCAAAACCGTCGAGTCGATCAAAGAAACCAGAAAGACTGGAGGCACAACAGAAGAGGTCAACTGGACCCGCAAGGGCGACACATACATCTCGGATCAGAATCCGCCCGAAGAGCGAAAAAATGTCCGGGTAGAAGAAAATGGCGATTTCAGCTACGACCTGAAAGATGGAACGCACATCGTCGAGCACAAAGACTCGACTTCAGATGTCACTATCAATGGCGTCACCAGCAATTTCGACAGCAGCGGACGCCTGGCTGGCGTCGGCTCCGAGCGCGGGCAGCGCTCGGTCGAATACAAAACCGATGCCTCGGGACAGCCCCGTGTCGAGTCTATAGAAACCAGAAGCGGTCAGCCTGAAAAATCTCAAACCCAGAAACCCCATACTTGGAAGCGCGATAATAACAGCAATATCTGGGTA
>JAGQHH010000060.1 GCA_020431945.1 Cyanobacteria bacterium HKST-UBA02
TCGCCGAGGCGGAAGCGGAAGCCGCCGGGCTCGGTCACGATGCCTTCGGGCTGGGCATCTGGTGACAGACCGGGTGGCAGCAGGTGGTGGCCAGAATGGCGGGTTTAATGACCCGTTCTAGTTTCATATCTATCTCCTCCTTGCCGGAAAATCCGGCTCGAAAAACGCCGTCGAGATAGATACCCGCGAAAGGCAGGAAAGTTGCGCCGCAATTTTTCCTAAGGTCTGAGAGACTCGTATATTCCGAGAATTCTAGCCCGGAGCGCCGTCTCCCTGATCCGGGTCCAGACGGTCTGGGTCTCTTAGGAGGAGCTCAGGTCGAGCTCCAGGATATGGACATAGGTCCAGGGGTTCTGGGGGATGGGGAAGCTCAGGACGTTGAAGACCTCGGCTTCGTAAGGAGCCACGGCGGCATTGAGGAATCTGGTCAGGTCGTGCTTCTCGGTATCCAGCTCCAGGGAGCAGGACAGCCTGGGGGTGTCGGGGAAATTCTCCTGGACATGGCTCATGGCGAAAGGGATCTGGGTGATGATACCGTATCTGGTTTCGTTCTCCCGGAAGTCCTCGAGGTTCCATTTCAGGATCTTCAGCCCGGCTGCCTGGGCTGCCGCTTCCCCGGCGATGGCTGCCAGAGTCGGGTCGTTCTGCCGCTTGATGAAAAAGCAGGCTCCGGCGGTGTCCCAGTATGGGCGCGGCTCGAGCTTGCTGTTCTCGACGAAGAAGCGCTTGCATTGCTTGAGCGCCATCGGATGCGATACCACCTTGGCGACCATCTTCTCGTCGGCTTCCGGCAAACCGATGAGATGGAGCTGGATGGGCAGATAGATGTCCGCCAGCATGGCCACCTGTCTGTCGGTGAGGAGCTCGAAGGCTCTCAGATTGACACCCACCGAGGAATTGTCCAGGGGCAGGACGCCGAATTGCACTTCCCCATCCACCACCGCCCGCACCACTTCGTCGAAAGTCTTGCAGGGGGTGTAAGCGATGGCCTGACCCTGGGCTTGATTGCAAAGGTCGGGCCGGAGGCGCGAGAAAAGATGACCGGCGAGCTGCCCGTAACAGCCCGGAGCTCCCTGGAAAGCTATTTGCACTGTGGCAGTGCCAACGCTATTGGGGGTGGCCTCCGGGACATTCATGGCATGGCTACTTCGGCGCTCAGACCAGTTTGGAGAGCTCGGAAAGCGGCAGGGACACTTCGAAGTCCACTGAGCCGAGCCTGCCCTGGGGAAGCACCTCGATGATCTTCTCCCCTTCTCGTTTCTTGTCGTGCTCCATGGCTTGAATCAGCTTTTCTTTGCTTACGCCTTTGGGAATCTCGATAGGAAGCCCGGCCCGGAAGAGTATATCCTTGACCCGCTCGACATCGGTTTTCTTGATGCGTTTCTGTTTTTCAGCGAGCCTGGCTGCGTGAACCAGACCGATACCCACCGCTTCGCCGTGGCTGACCTTGAAGTCTCCGGCTTTCTCCAGGGCGTGGCCGAGGGTATGTCCGAGGTTGAGGATACGGCGCAAGCCTGTCTCTTTGGGATCCCGCGAGACGATATAGAGCTTCATCTTGATACAACTGGTGATCAGACCGGAGATTCCCGGGTCTTCTATTTCGAAGCCGTCGTCGATGGCTTTGTCGAGAATATCGAGAAGGGGCTTGGGACCCATGTCATAGTCGGTATGCTTGGCGACTGTCTCTTCGATAAGGGCATATTTGAGGATCTCGGCGGCGCCGGCGACGAGTTGCTCCCGGGGGACTGTGCTGAGGATTTCCTGATCCGCCAGGACTGCCCGGGGGAAGAAAAAGGTGCCGGCGAGGTTTTTGCCGGCAGGCAGGTTGATGGCGGTCTTGCCGCCGATGGCGGCATCTACTTGAGCGAGAAGCGAGGTGGGAACGATGATCAGATTGAGACCCCTCATATATGTGGAGGCTGCAAATCCTGCCAGGTCGGATACCGAGCCGCCGCCCAGGGCGACGATGGTGTCCTGGCGGTCGAATCCGCGCTCTTGAAGGTGCTCCCAGATCCGCACCAGCCAGTCGATGGTCTTGCAGGCTTCGCCGTCCGGCACCTCGAGGGTGGTTACTTGATAGTCTTCCGATGGCAGGTGGGCAAGGAGGTCCCGGAGCCAGTGCACGGCGGTGCTGGGCTGGCAGAGGACCAGGACATGCCTGCCGGCGCCGATCTGGTGCAGGGTGGCAGAAAGCTTGGTGCGCGCTCCGGCTCCCACCGCGACCCTGGTGCGAACCTCCAGGGCGGTGTTCCAGAGCATGGTGATGACGGGTCCCTTGTGTCTGGTCTTATGACGCATCACTTTCTATCCTCAAGACTGTCAGTTGATCTTCACTATTCCCTGAGTTTTACTATAAGAATCAAAATATCCCCGTTTTATCGGCATCTTCTCGGGTGCGGCTTCGGGTAATCAGCTGCATTCTTCGGCGGCCAGCTCGATTTGCCATTGTGTCCGATAATTGTCCAGAGCGGCTTCCACGTCCGCTATCGAGTCCCCACCGAATTTTTCGAGGAAACAGTCCGCCAGAACCAGGGCGATCATCGCCCGGCAGACCACTGACGCTGCCGATATGGCGCAGACATCGGAGCGCTCGTAATCAGCCTGGTGCGCATCGAATTCCGGATAGCTGACCGAGGGCAGACCGGCTCTCAGGGTCGGGATCGGCTTCATATAGGCGCGCAGGAGCAGACGTTCGCCGTTGGTCATACCGCCCTCGATACCGCCTGCCCGGTTGGTGTGCCTGGTGAAAGGCAGCCCTTCATCCGAGAAAGATGGATAGATTGCGTCATGTACCTGGGAGCCGGGCAGGGTGGCGGCTTTGAATCCGTCGCCTATCTCCACGGCTTTCATTGCCTGGATGCTCATGATCGCTTGACCGAGCCGCCCGTCCAGGCGGCGGTCCCACTGGGTGTAGCTGCCCAGACCGACCGGCAGTCCTTCGGCCATCACCTCGATGATACCGCCCAGACTGTCGCCTTCCTGCCATTTTTCTTTGATCAGGCCTTTCATCTTCTCCACTGCTTCCGGGTCGGCGCAGGAAAGCTCCGATTCTTCGATCTGCTCGCATAGCTCTTCGATGCTGGCGGCTGCGGGCGGTCTGGCGGCCACATCGCCGACCTGGACCACATGGCTGACCACGGTGATGCCGAAACGTTCCAGAAGCTCGAGACAGACTGCCCCGGCAGCCACCCGGGCGGCTGTCTCCCGGGCGCTGGCCCGCTCCAGGACATTGCGGATGTCCAGGTGCCCGTATTTGAGCGTGCCGGGAAGATCGGCATGGCCCGGTCTGAAATGCTTGATCTGTTTTTTGAGGAGGAGCTCGGCGACAGCGTCGTCATCGCTGTCGATGGGCTCGGCGGACATCACAGTCTGCCAGTTCTGCCAGTCGCGATTCTCGATCACGATTCCCACTGGTGCACCGGTGGTAATACCATGCCTGATGCCGCCCACGAAGTTCGCCGTATCCGTCTCGATCTTCTGCCGGGCGCCTCGTCCGTAGCCTTTCTGCCTCCTGCGAAGCTCGCGATTGACCCGATCGAGGCAGACCGGCAATCCGGCAGGCATGCCGTCGAGCAAGCTGACCAGCATCGGCCCGTGAGACTCTCCGCATGTTAAGAAGCGCAACATCTATGGCACTCTCTGAGAAGTGGACGGCTTGATTTTACAATAATTGCACTCTCAGCGTGCGAGGAGGCGGATAATGCCCTGCCGGCTACCCAAGGCTCTTACCGGCACTCTCAGAGTGCCCGGGGACAAGTCCATCACCCACCGGGGTCTGATCTTCTCGGCTCTTGCCCGGGGCAGGGTCGCCATCACCGGCGCTTCCACCGCCGTGGACTGCCGGAGCAGCGCCGACTGTCTCCAGTCCCTCGGCCTGTCTATTCAAATGGATCACGGACCCGAGGGCAGGCGCTATGTCGTCGAGTCGGGCGGTCTCGATTCACTGAAAGAGCAGGCGGGACCTCTTGATGCCGGCAACAGCGGCACCACCATCCGGCTCATGGCCGGTTTGCTCGCCGGCAGACCCTTCCCCTCTATCCTCACCGGCGATGCTTCTTTGCGGCGCCGACCTATGAGGCGGGTGATCGAGCCTCTTTCTGAAATGGGCGCCGTCATCGAGGCCGCAGGCGGCGATTTTGCGCCTCTTTCAATCCGGGGCGGCAAACTCCATGGCGCTGATTTCGACTTGAGAGTGGCCTCGGCCCAGGTGGAGACCTGTATAGTGCTTGCCGGTCTGCAGGCGGAAGGTCGAACATCGGTGACGATACCGAATCTGGTGCGGGATCACAGCCGCCGACTTTTCGATCATATCGGCATCGACTATCAAAGCTCCGGTCCCTTGAATCTTTCGGTCGGCTTCTTAGAATCGCCCCTGGCGCCTTTCGATCTGGAAGTGCCGGCGGATATCTCTTCGGCGGCATTTTTCATGGTGGCTGCTACGCTCATTCCGGGCTCCGGCATCACCCTCACCAGGGTGGGGATGAATCCGGGCCGGGTCCTGATCGTCGATCTCCTGCGGGAAATGGGCGCTTCCATAGAAGTGGTCTCCTCCAGCAATCTCGGCAGGGAGCCGGTGGCGGACTTGCATATAGAGCACCGGCAGCGCCTGGAAGGTGTCAGTGTCGGAGCCGAGCGAATCGCTGCCGGTATAGATGAGCTGCCGATTCTTGCCCTGGCCGGTGCATTCTGCCGGGGACGTTTTGCCGTCACCGGAGCCGCCGAACTCAGGCATAAAGAGTCCGATCGGATTAGCCTGATCTGCCGCAATCTCGCCGGTGCCGGCGCCCGGGTCGAGGAGCTTCCTGATGGTTTCGTGATCGAGGGAGGCGAGGAGCTGCCAGGCGGCAGTACCTGGCTCACCGCCGGGGACCACCGTCTGGCCATGACCGGGCGCATAGCTTCCCTTGTCTGCCGGGAGCCTGTCGAGATCGAAGATCCCGGCTGTATCGGAGTCTCCTATCCGGAGTTCGACGATCATCTCGCCTCGCTTCTGGAGGGTTCCGGTGGCTGAGAAAGAAATCTATGTATCTTGCGATGTGGAGACCGATGGTCCGGTGCCCTGGCCTTATTCGATGTTGCAGCTCGGGGCTGCTGCTTTCCGCCCCGGGGGCGAGATGATCTCGACTTTCAGCGCCAATCTGCGCGAGCTCGAAGGCGGCAGGAAGCATGAAGAGACCATGCGTTTCTGGAGCGAGAATCAGTCTCTATACGATGCCACCAGGGAGAATCTCGAGGGACCGGAAGAAGCCATGCTTCGTTTCGACGCCTGGCTGGCGGAGCTTCCCGGGTCTCCGGTTTTCGTCGCTTACCCGGCTGGTTTCGACTTTACTTTCGTCTACTGGTATCTGATCAATTTTGTCGGGGCCAGCCGCTTCTCTCACAGCGCCCTGGACATCAAAACACTGGCCATGGTGGCGATGCGATCTACCTACCGGGGGGCAAGCAAGTCCAGGATGCCGGCATCATGGTTCTCCCCGGCGCCTCATACCCATGTGGCGGTGGAAGATGCCATCGAGCAGGGAGAGCTCTTCTTCAATATACTCAGGAGCCTCGACCTCGAGCCTGTTTCTTGACGGTTTTTCCTGTACTGGATCTGGATTTCGTCGTCGATTTAGATTTAGGTTTTGTTCCGGTAGCCGATTTGCTCTTGCGCCTGGAGACCACGCTGTACTGGGTCGTGCCGGTGCGCTGGGGGTGGGTTTTCAGATATCTGCCGATGGCCTTGTAGCCTTTGCTGCGCGTTTTGCCGAAGTCGCTGGCTTTCACTTCGAGTATATCGATGGGCTCTTTGCAGTAGATCGAGAAATGACAGGCAGCCTCCAGGGCCAGGCGGGTGAGCTCGTGACCGTCGTCGAGGATGTCGTAGAGCCCATAGAGACAGCCCTGGGCATAGTCCGAGCCGGCCCCCTTGGCGGCATAGCGCTCGAATTCATTGACGCTGAGATTGTTGGCGATACCATAGATACGATCGGCGGTAACTAGAAGAAAGACGTTATAGATGCCTGCATAGGTATCCTTGCCCGTGTCCACGAGGGTATAGGTCTTTTTCATCTCGCCGTAGAGCTTCAGGAAGAACTCGAAGACCTGCGCCCGGGTCTTGAACTCCGAATCGAGGAGATCGCTGCCGTTCTCGTAGAGATGCTCGATTATATTGTCCAGGAGCGTATAGCCGCTGGTGGCAAGATAAGCGTGCTTGAGCTTCATGATCTTCGACCCGTCTTTCAGGTCGGTGGCATACTCGCTTCCGAAACAAGTGATCCGGTCGGCTCCGATCCAGATGCGGTCATTTTTTTTCACGGCTACTAATATGGTCATGCTTATAGTCCTTCCCGGAAACAAAGTAGATTTAGCATCGTCCGGGTAGAATATGTTAAGCCTTGTGTTCGAGAGGTTATCCTGTCCGAAATGACGAGAATGAGAATTCCCCGTCCGTTGATGTCAGCGGCTCTGGCTTCGAGCCTGGTTTTGATTTCCGGTGACGCGGCCTGGTCGCAGCAGGGATATATGCCACCGCCTCCGGACCCGAGTAATGGTCGGACCGAGCCTGTCATCCAGCAGAGCTTTCAGCAACCAGCGCAACCGCAGTCCCAGCCGGAGCAGCGCCCGGCCACCGATCCCAAGCTCATAGAAGAGTGGTTCGGCCGATACGATCAGATAAGACGCCAGGCGCAGATGAATCCCCAGGAGAAAAATCGAGCCAATGAGCTCCTCTCCAAAGGGTTATCGATCATCATTCCGGGCCAGGAGAAAGAGACGACACGCAAGCTCCTCAGTAGCCTGGTGAGCCGCTACCAGACCGCCTCCGAGCAGATGAAGCTCTTGCCTCTCTATCACGAGACTGAGCAATTGCACCGCGGTTACTACCAGTATTTCAGCACCGCCGGGGCGCTCTTCGCCGATTATCTGAAAGTGCAGGGCAATATCCTGGTGCCCGACGCCAGCGGCAATCCCCTGGCTTCCACCCTGATGCCGCGCAAGCAGGGGCTGGAGAATCTCGAGCAGCAGGTCAAGGCTCTCGACGGCAATTTGCGCGCTCGTTTCGGCATTCCCGCTTACAAATATTAGAGCGGGATCTCGACTTTCATTTTGTAGAGCCGGGTGAGGGTGTTAACATCCCGGGGCGATATCCGTGAATATTCGTCGGTGACGGCATACATCATGTCTTTGCGATTCTGGCTGTGACCGAGCATGCCCATGGCATGACCGAGCTCGTGGGTGACCAGATTCTCCAGGAGCTGCAGGCGAGTGCGGACCGGCCTGGAATTGAGCAGATCGAGATTGACCTCGATGACCTGAGCCGGGACTTTGTATTTCGGTCCGAGCTTGGGGATATAGAGCGGAATCGGCACGGCGCCCACCGATAGAACCGTGACCTTGCCCGGTCCTTTCTTCTTCCACTTGGTCACCGTATGGGCGCCCAGGGCGCAGTTCTTATCGTCCTTCTTGAGCCCGAGCCTGCTCCAGATGACCCGGATCCGGGCTCCGGCCGGATCGTCCACCTGGACGAACCGCACCATTCCCCGGGTGCTCTGCTCCCAGTTCTCGAAGCCCTGGATACAGGCCCGCATATACTGGCGATCGGCGAAAGGCGTGATATAGACCGGTACCGGCATCTCTTTGAAGCGGATCACTTTGTTGCTGGTGGCTTTCATGATCACTTCCAGATAGTCCCCGGGCTCCTCCGCTGGCTTGCCCACCACCGGCTCCATCCGGAAAAATCTTGTGGTCCTGACGTTTTCCAGAGGCAGTGCCGCTGTCATTCGCTTGATATAGGCGTCCACCGGCTCGTCGGCTCCCCGCCGGGGCGGCGGCTCGGCGGGGGCTGCCGGGGCCTTGTCGTTGGAGTTCTCTTGCTGATTATCCTGAGGAGTTTCCAGGCCTTTCGCCAGAGCTTTGTCCAGGGACTCGACCCGGGCGACGATAGACCCCGCCCGGGGAGAGCCGAAGACTTTCGTCTCGATATTGCCGAGGCGCGCGAAGAGCGAGAGCGACTCGCCGGAAGGTAGACCGAGATTGGCTTCCATGGCGGCCAGCTCGGCCGGCAGAGAGCCTGATTGCTGGGCGGCAACCGGTAGTATATCTGGTGCCAGACTCGAGACCACGAGCATTGCTGCTACTGTCGTATATATTCGTGCTCGCCTGTAGTTTCCGCGCATCTTCAGAGTGTAGATTCGAAATAGGCTGATAACAGCGGGGTATCCGTTTTTCATTTTACAAATCTTATGATAGTTTAAAAGTAGCCATGAGGGCGCACGAAGACGGATCCAGAGCAATGCCACTGCCCGAACGCTTGCAAGAATTAGCCGAGAGTCGGTATAGCCAGAAAGAGTTTCTCAAGGTTCTCTTCGATCTTGCTCTGGAAGACCAGTGGTTCGACCTGAGACACATGATCCAGCATGACATGGCCAAAGCAATCATCGCCGATTATTCCTACGAGCTGGGCAAAGACTATCTCAATCAGGATATCTATTTGAGCACCTGGGAAGACGTTATCGAGATCGGCTGGGAGAAATTCTGCAGCTACACCGGTCTGAGCCGGGACAAGGTCGACACCCAGCTTCTCCGACTGCGCGAGGCTATTTGACCTTCGCCTCGGAGTAGCGAACGATCATAGCCATGCCTCCGGGGAAGCGTCCGTCCCTGGATGACTGGTGAAAGAGCTCGGAGGCCAGGGACCAGACTCCCGGATTGCTTGCCTGGAATTCGGCGTCCACGCTGTCTGACGGCTGGAGAGTGAAAGTATCGCGAAAAACATGCGGCTCCAGACGGTCGCCGCCGTTGATCGAGGTGAGCTCCAGCTTGTGTCCTGAAAGATGCAGGGGCACCGCCTCGTCTCCGGCATTGATCAGCCTGAGCTTCACCCGGGCTCCCCGGCGCAGCTCCAGAGGCGGTATCATCGGCGCTTCTTTGCCGTTGATCAGATAATGGCTCTCCCCGGCGCCTGCCACGGCCTTGAGCACGGTGGATGGCGCGCCTTTGGCGGGTTTGACAGTCTCTTTCTTGATTTGCATGCGCGAGAAGACCAGGGGCAGATCCATATCGGCGCCCCGGGATTTGAGCCGGGGCTCAATGATCAGAACGCCGAAAAGACCGCGCAGGCGCTGGTCGGCATGGACTATATGGGGATGGTACCAGTAGGTCCCGGGGTCGCCGGCCACGAATTGATAGACGAAGGTCTGACCGGGCTCCACCAGACCCTGACCGCTGCGGGGCAGCCCGTTCACTCCATGGGGGGCGTTCAGACCATGGAAATAGAGGCTGGTGGAAGTCTTCATCTGGTTGTGCAGGACGATCTTCACCGGGTCGCCCTGGACTGCATGAATCACCGGCCCCGGTATCTTGCTGTTATAGGTGAGGCAGGAGACATTTTCGCCTTCTCTTATCTGCCAGTTTCCTTCCCTGGCGAAGAGATGCACTTCTTTGAGGTTCTGGCTCTGCTGAGCCTGGGCTTGATCGTTGAGCTGACGGAGTTGCTGCATCGCACCACCGACGGTGCCTTTGATGTCGTCGATCTCGGACTGCATCTTGCGGAGCTCTTCTTTCTCTTTGATCTGCTCCTCGCCGACGCTGCCCACCTCATCCAGGAAGCCTGCCGAGGCGGGCTGGCAGGCGGCGAGCATGGCAGCCAGGGCACCGAGAGCCAGCCTTCTGAGCTTGTTGCTCATCAGGAGGCTCCGCCTTTGACCACCAGGGTGGAGCAGGGAGCGTGGGACGAGACCCTGTCCGAGACGCTTCCCATGACCATCTGGGCGACCGCTCCCCGGCCCTTGGCGCCGGTGACGATGAGCTGAGCTTTGTGTTTTTCGGCCACGGCGATGATCTCGCCTGCCGGATCGCCGTTTTTCAACTGGGTAGTGACCCCGCTCACGCCTTCCTTGTCGAGGCTGGCGGCGGCTGCTGCAAGCATGGCTTCGCCTTCCATCATGAGGTTGTCTTCCAGGGCCGCCAGGAAAGTCACCGGCGAGATCACTTTCAGGGCCGCGGAGATATTGACCACGCTGGTCAGGGTGATATCGACCTTTCTTTCTTTGAGACCGAGGAGATCGACACTCCTGCTCATGGCGGTGAGCGAATCTTGAGAGCCGTCAAGGGCGATTACCAGGCTCGTGAGCTTGTCATAGCGGGGGTCGTCCCTGAGCACCAGAACATCGCTGTGGGTGTGCTTGACCACATGGCTGGAGGTGGAGCCCATGAGATAACGTCTCACCCGGGCATCGGGACCCGGCGTCACCACGGTAAGATCGATGCCGTGATCTTTTGCCACTTCATTGATCATCCAGGCTGTGGGGCCGCTGACTATCTCTACCTTGCAGGAGCGCGCCCTGCCCTTGAGCTCGCTCTCGAGCTCGCCCAGCACCGTGCGTGCTTTGTCGTCCATCTGATGATTGATATCTTCCGGGAAGTCGCCCATGGACTCGAGCAACTGCTCGTAGCTGGGCAGGATCTCCTTGACAAACAAGACGATCACATCGCAGCCGGCAATGGGCAGTAGCCAGGAAATGTGATCGACCAGGTCGTCATGAGTCTGGGTTACGTCGACAGGCAGCAATAGTTTCATAGTCGCTTCGCTCATCCTTGTAATTTGCGCCAGCCTATTTTAACTTGTAAGACATGAATCAAAAGGATGATTTACGCGGCGCTTTTGGAGAATGGCGATTCGTCAGAGGGCTCACCATGGAGCTCCTGGCGGACCTGAGCGAGGCCGATCTGGAATATGCGGAACTGCCTTCGATGGGCCCCTTCTGGAAGCAGTTCCGGCATATGGCCAGGGTCCAGCAAGATTATATCGATGCCATCGAGACCGCTAAAATTGCTTTCACCACCGACGGCAAATCTTACAGCGGCGGCGCTGATGTTTCGCGTCTTAAGGCCTACCTGAACGCCCAGGACCGGCGCCTCGAGCTGATCGAGACGAAAGTAGCCGAGACCGGCAGTGTGGACGAATTTGTCGTGGACTGGTTCGGGCAGGAAGAATCGCTTCATGTTCATATGTTGCGTCTCGTTGCTCACGAGACCCTGCACCACGGCCAGATCATCGTCTATATGAAAGCTCTTCAAAAGGAATTTCCACCGGGCTGGGAAGCCTGGGGCCTCTGAGATGCGGTAGAATCGTCCTCTTTATACAGGAGAGATTCTGTGATCGAGCGATATACGCGCAAGGAGATGGGCGCCCTCTGGGAAGAGGAGGCCAAGTACCAGTCCTGGCTCGATGTGGAGATTGCCGTCTGCAAGGCCCAGGTCGAGCTCGGCAGTATTCCCGCCGAGGCGGTTCAGGAGATCGAGAAGAAAGCACGCTTCGACATCCCTCGCATTCTGGAGATCGAGAAAGACGTCAAGCACGATGTCATAGCCTTCCTTACCAATGTCAACGAGAATGTCGGTGATGCCGGCCGTTTCATCCACCTGGGCATGACCAGCTCGGACGTTCTGGATACGGCTCTGGCTCTGCGTCTCAAGAAATCGGGCGTGATCCTCGCCCGGGAGCTGGAGCTCCTCGAGCAAGCTATTTTCGAGCAAGCGAAAAAGCACAAGAGCACCATCACTATCGGGCGCTCCCACGGCATTCATGCCGAGCCCACTACTTTCGGCTTCAAGCTGGCAGTCTGGCTGGAAGAAGTGAAGCGCCACCGCAAGCGGCTCGATGACGCCATCGAAACGATCTCGGTAGGGAAAATCAGTGGTGCCGTCGGCACATTCTCCAATATCTCTCCGGAAGTCGAAGCCCTGGCCTGCAAGGCCCTGGGTCTCGAGCCGGCTCCGATCTCGACCCAGATAGTTCAGCGAGATCGGCATGCTCACTTCGTTTTCATCCTGGCCCTTATCGGCTCGAGCCTGGAGAAATTCGCCACCGAGATCAGACATCTGCAACGCACCGATGTTCTGGAAGCCGAGGAGCCCTTCTCTGTCGGTCAGAAAGGCAGCTCCGCCATGCCTCACAAGCGCAATCCGGT
>JAGQHH010000682.1 GCA_020431945.1 Cyanobacteria bacterium HKST-UBA02
TGACCATGAAATGGTGGGACGATCTCTGGCTCAATGAGGCCTTCGCCTCGTTCATGTCGGTGAAAGCCGTGGATTTCCTCAAACCGGACTGGCGGGTCTGGGACAGCTTCACCAGCGAGAGAGCCACGGCTCTCTCCTCGGATGCCCTGGCTTCCACCAGGTCCATCTATGCACCGGTGAAGAGCCCTCATGATGCCGAGGCGATGTTCGACGAGATCACTTATGAGAAAGGAGCCTCGGTGCTCCTCATGCTCGAGCAGTATCTGGGAGCGGATGTTTTTGCCCGGGGAATAGCTCATTACATAGACAAGCACAAGTTCGCCAATGCCGCCACTTCGGAGCTCTGGGAGTCCCTGGAGAAAGTCTCCGGCAAGCCCGTATCCAGGATCATGGACAAATGGATCCTGGCTGCCGGCTATCCTCTGGTAACAGCCACCGAGAAAAAGAGCGGCCTGCTTCTGGAGCAGGAGCGGTTCTATCTCTCCGGAAGCGAGGGTGTGGACGACACCACTATCTGGCAAATTCCGGTCAGGGTGAGGCGTCTGGGCGATCAAAAAAATATCGGCACGATTCTCCTGATCGACAAGCTCGCCGACAAACTGGGCTCCGGAGACGGCATCACCGGTGGTGACGCCCCGCTGGTGGTGAACGCTTCTTCCTCAGGCTATTTTCGGGTTAAATACCCGCTTCCTCATCTGAAGCGGCTGGCAGACGACGCCGTCAGCGGTCTCACAGTGGCGGAGCGCTACCAGCTCCTCAGCGATACCTGGGCTCTTGCCGAGAGCGGCGAAATCCCCATCTCGTTCTACCTCGACATGACCGGCGCCTATAAAGAGGACAGGGACCCGAATGTCATCGGGCTGCTCATCTCCCAGCTCCAGCATCTGGACTGGTTCGTCAAACCGTCGAGCCCGGAAAGGGAAAAATTCGCTGCTTTCGTCAGGGACAGGCTCGGGCCTCTCAAGGAAAAGCTCGGCTGGGATGCTGCGGAGGGTGAGACCGATCTGGACGAGCTCTTGCGATCGAAAGTCCTGACCGCCATGGGCACCCTGGGCCAGGACAGGGATACTATCGAAGAAGCGAAAAAGCGTTTCGAGGCATACGAAAAGGACGAGGCTACCGTCAACCCGAATCTTTATGATGCCATCGTCGGTATCGTCGCCTATAACGGCGGAAGTGCCGAATATGATCGCCTTCTCGTTTGTTTCAAGAATGCCGGCACCGCCGAGAGCAAGGTTCGCAATCTCCTGTCGCTGGCTGATTTCCGGGATGACGAGCTGCTTTCCCGAACGCTCACCATGAGCCTCAGCGAGGATGTGCGCACCCAGGATGCACCGCATCTAGTGCGTAACGTGCTTTCTACCTCTGCCGGGAGGCATATAGGCTGGGCTTTCGTGAAAAAGCACTGGCAGGAGATGGAGGAGAAGTACCCGGTTCATCTTTTCCCGCGTGTGATCAAAGGGGCTCGCTCACTGATAACAGCAGGCGATATGAAAGACCTGGAGGCATTTCTCAACGGTCACCCCATCCGCTCCGGCGATCTGGTGGCAGCCAAGGTAGTCGAGCGCGTCAAGCTCAATGTCGCTATCGACGAGCGCTCCGGTGCCGAGCTGGGCAAATGGCTGGCGTCTTTCGGGTCTAGCATGTAAAGTGATAGTAGGCGGACAGCCCTTATTTCACGAATACTTGCTATGCCCGACAACAGCTCAATCCCGTCAGCCAAGCGGCCCAAAAGGGCCCTGGTTCTGTCCGGCGGTGGCGGCCGTGGTGCATATGAG
>JAGQHH010000683.1 GCA_020431945.1 Cyanobacteria bacterium HKST-UBA02
TTCAGGTCCCGTTTCTCTTTGAGAAAGTATGAGTACTATCGTTGTCGGAAGAACTACCGCCCTTAATCTCATTCATTTTGTTTCTCGACTTCGATTCAACTCCGTCGAGTTCTTGAAGCTTTTTCTTCTTTGCCGAATCGGTCTTTTTCCTTTTTACTTTCATTTTCCGGTCCCCCTGATTTCATAATCTAACTCCACCCACAATATGTGGGGAGATTCTGAGGAATCTGGACAATCGGAAAGTCACAAATTGTCCCGCATGATCTCTTCGAGCCCGGTCTTCATTCGATCCCCGACGATCACTTCCCGGTCGTCCGCCACCTGCTTGTAGCCTGATGGTATGTCGAAGCTCACCTAGCCGACTTGCTCGATCTTCGTGGTGGTCACTCGCTCGCTGGGGGCGATCTGGAAAGAATAGAAAGGATCGTTCGGATTCAGATGCTGGCTGGCGAAATAAGAGAACCGGACAGGAACGCCGGTGGCATAGGGAAGACGGTAGAAAAACTGCATGACCGAAGCGACATTGGCATGAGTGCTGGTCAGACCACAGAGCTCGTATTCGCAAGTCTGCTTCTTTCCTTCGAAAGCCTTGTACTTGACGATGGGCAGCCCGTCTTTTACATAGCTCAGTTGTTTGCGCAGGGGAAAGGGACTCGGTCTGATATCCGGGAAATAGAGACACTTCACCCCGGTGGCCAGCCATTGCGATAAAGGCTGCTTGAATATCTTGCCGCCCTTACCCCCGGGGTTCGAGCGGTAGATGACCACCGTCCAGTCAGGGGCCTTCGAGATGAGCACGAATCCCAGGGTGCTGTTCACGAACTTGACCGCATCATTTTTGAAGTAAACATCCTGGTCCCCGGCTACAAAATGCTTCTGATGAAGCCGCCAGACTTGCTGGATGGGTTTGCTCCTTCCCTGTGCCGGCGCACAGGCCCCGGACGAAAATGCGACTAGAAGAAAAGCCAGGGCGGACAGGAGGTAGACTGAAATACCATGGGCGGAGGACTTCGCGCGCATAAGGCTAAATAGCCTTGGCGCCGAGCATCCTGAGCTCTTCCCGGACGACTTTCATCTCGCCGTCATGGTTCTCTTCGTGAGCCTCGATCCAGGTAGCCAGCGCTTCCACGGTCTCGGCCTTCATATAATACGTCTCGAGCAGGAGATGGCTGAGATGATCCATCCAGCGCAGGGTCTGGTCATCGGACTTGATTGATTTGAGAAGCTTCACAACATGCTTGGGAACGACACAGTGATCCTGGCTTCCCTGCAAGATCAGAATCGGGATATCTGGTCTGATCTTTCTTGCATAGTGAAGGCTTTTCATGACATAACCGTCTGTCTCCATCAAGTCCAGGATCGTGGCTTTCTTGCGAATCAGCGGATCGGAGGACA
Source organism: Cyanobacteria bacterium HKST-UBA02 (assembly GCA_020431945.1). Next base: position 1,396 of record JAGQHH010000683.1, read on the forward strand.
TCTCCTCGCAGATTCGCGGGTCGGCGGAGACGAGCTTTTTCATGAAAAAGCCCAGATTGACGTTGAACATCGGATCGATGGCCAGCCCCATGAAGCCTGCCACGATACTGTCGGGGTGAAGGAGCATGATGGGATTGACCCGAACTGCCGGACCCGAGAGAATGAGGGCATCCACCATCTCCGGGTGATCCGCGGCGAGCCGCAGACAGGGGGTGGCGCCGAGGCTTTCGCCAATCGCTACCAGAGGCGCTCCGAAGTAGTCTTGCCGGACCATGCGAGTGAGCTCCACCAGCTCTTTGTAGCTGGCTTCGTAATTGACTCGCCGCTTGGTTTTGCCGTTAACGGCGAATTTCTTTTCGGGATCGACATAACAACGGCCGAAGCCGTGCATGTCGGCAGCGACAGCATAATAATTGCTGGCGGCAAAAGCCTTGGCCACGAGGTCATAGCGCTTTCCATAGAGAGTCAGCCCGTGCACGAAAAGAACTATTCCCCGGGGTTTTTCCTTGAAGCCTCTGGGGATCCACTCATAAGTCGGAACGTTCAGGATCTTGCTGTACTTGCCGTCTTCCACATACTCGAAACGCAAGTTCGGATCGCTCACCGGCCCGGCATTCTCTTCCGCTTCCACCAGGGCTTCGGTCCCGGTGGACTTGATGAACTGTGCTTGCGCGCCGGGCAGAACCGGGACGAGCAGAATCATCGCCAGTAGAAAACAGGCAGAGATTCGCAGAGATAAGTAATGCAAACACATAATTGGAGTTTCAGTCGGCCAGTCACAAGCCGGTTTCCGAGAAGTGCTCAGTATACTGAATCTGTCCTGTCTATTACTTGACAGGTGAGACTTTTTTCAAGACTCGCTCTTTGCCTTTGAGACCGCCCTGATATTCAGGGTCGAGTCGAATCACTTCCTCGTAATCGGCCAGAGCGAGCTTCCAGTCGCCGCTCTTCTCATAAGCGCCGGCCCGAAGCTCATAGTAGTCCGAATTTCTCGGGAAGCGCTTGATCAGGCTGCTGAAATCGCTGATTGCTTTGTTTGCCTGACCGACATCGCCGAACACGATACCTCGCTGTACGAAAGGCCAGGTCAAATCCGGCTTTACTTCGATAACCCGGCTGAAATCCCGGATCGCTTCTTCCTTGCGTCCCAGATTGGCAAGGAGTTTGCCCCGGGCGCCCAGACTTTCGACATCATTGCCATCGCATTCGATGGCCTTGGTGAAATCAGCCAGGGCCATATCCAGCTTCTCTCTGCCTTCCCAGATCATTGCCCGGCGGAAATAAGCCTTGCCCAGCTTCGGATCGAGCTTGATTGCCTGGTTGATGTCGCTCATGGCTTTGCTGTCCTTGCCCGAGCGCCAGTTCGCATCGCTGCGGCCCAGATAAGTCTGCGGGTTCTTCTGGGAAAGCTTGATCGCCTGGTCGTAGCAATAGAGCGCCTGGAGATCCCGGTCCTTGTCATAGAATTTCTGACCGAGCTCGGTCAGTGCCTTGCAAGCTTCGTCTTTGGATTGAAACTTGGCGATTATCTCTTTCACTTCCTTTTCGGGAGGAAGCATCTGCTTTCTGTCGATCTCTTTGATCCTTGCTCTCAGCTCGGCAGCTTTTCCTTCCTCGCCCCGTTTGTCCAGAAAGACCGAATACTCTCTCAGGGTCCAGATGACCTGGGGATCGTCGACGCCGTATTCTTTTTCCCGCTCGGAAAGCAAAGTCTTGTATATCTTGTCTGCCTGATCGTAAGTGACCGGGTCCCTGGCCAGAATCCCGGCGATCTCCATACGCTCGCTGGCGGTGTCTCGACCGAGCTCTTTTCTCTCTTTGATGATCACTTCGAGCTTGGCGATGGCTTCTTTGCTCTTGCCTTCCTTCGAGAGGGTATCAGCCTCCTTTCTCAGTTTCATCCAGGATGCGCTCTTCTCGCTGACCGCCTGCTGAATCTCGGTCTCGGAGAGGCAGAAAGCCGGGGTCGATACTAGGGCAGAAACTGCCAGGGCCATGGTGAGAGCGCGCATTTGCGTGAGATACCTCGTATGAGAACAGTGGAGAATTATCGCACCGCCCCCCGGTCTCGCTCAAGATGGGCGGTACTGTGCCACCCGGGCCGGGGGTGCGAGCCAGGTCGAGATCGTGGTCCGGGTCGGCAACGGGATCGAGGTGAGGGGTGGGTATCTCATTTTTCGAAAAGGCTGGATTTAATGCAACACACGTAAAGCGAATTGTTAATTCTGCTTGACACTGAAACCGCCTGTGGTGTCAGCCTTTGCAAAACGGAAAATCCCCGAAACCCTGATTTTACAAAAGTTCATTACCGTTGCAGCGAAAAAACAGCGATTCCGCAAATGAG
>JAGQHH010000684.1 GCA_020431945.1 Cyanobacteria bacterium HKST-UBA02
GCATATATTCCTCAAAAACCCGAAAAGTGCGGCATATATTCCTCAAAAACCCGAAATTGCGGCATATATTTCTCAGATTTTCTCCCCTTTGATGCAATAAATGCCGCACTTGGCAAGCTGCGACTAGCTTGCGCGTCAGTTCGAGCATGAAGAGTTGTGCGTATAGGGCGATGGCTTTGCGCGTGAACGCAGGATGCGGCTCTGCATGCGGATGCGGCTCTGCATGCGGATGCGGCTCTGCATGCGGATGCGGCTCTGCGTGCGGATGCGGCTCTGCGTGTGGAAACAGCGTGGAGGCATGGGCGGGCTGTTTGCCTAGACGGCGGGCCCGGAAATTGGATTTATGGAGCTTCGAAATGCTGATTCAAATGGTGGGCGATGAGGGACTTGAACCCCCGACCTTCACGGTGTGATCGTGCTGCGCTACCAACTGCGCTAATCGCCCGAATTCCGACTGATTGAAAAGTCGTTGAAGCATTTTAGATCAAACTCTGTCTCAGAGGTAGACCGGACTTACATCTCTTCATTTTTGCTCAGGCCAGGGTGCCGACCAGCTCTTCCACCGAAGTGACCAGCTCGCCGCTTTCCACCAGAGCCCGGGCGCTCTTGATCTCACCGGCCATGAGACGGTCCTCGTCGAGATACTTTATATGTTTGCGGGCGGTTTCGTAGGCCCGGCGAATGCCGACACCGGGAAGCTTGCCCATGGTGTCTATGCCTTCGCGCAGGTATGCGCGGGGCTCGCCGGTTTGATTCCTGCCGGTGCGCAGGTCCAGGGCCTGGAGGGCGCAGAGGAGCTCGATTCCCAGGACTGTTTTGAGGTTGGCAAGTATGTCCCGGGCTTTGCGGCTGGCTATGGTCCCCATGGAGACATGGTCTTCCTGGTTGGCCGAAGTGGGGATCGAGTCGACGCTTGCCGGATGAGCCAGGGATTTGTTCTCCGACACCAGAGAGGCGGCGCTGTACTGGGCGATCATCAGACCGGAATTGAGCCCCCCGTTTCTGGTAAGAAAGGCCGGCAGACCGTTCGAGAGGTGCGGATTGACCAGGCGCTCGGTGCGGCGCTCCGAGATGTTAGCAAGCTCGCTGAGAGCGGCTGCCACATAGTCCATGACCAGGGCTACCGGCTGACCGTGGAAATTGCCGGCGGAGTAGACCTGTTGTCCGAAGATCAGAGGATTGTCGGTGGCGGCATTGATCTCGACTTCCAGGACCTGTCTGGCATGAGCCAGGGCCTGCCGGGTGGCTCCGTGGACCTGGGGCATGCAGCGAATGGAATAAGCGTCCTGGACCATGTCGCAGTCGGCATGGCTTTCGATGAGCTCGCTTTCGGCCAGGAGAGTGCGCAGATTGATGGCGGAGGCGAGCTGACCGGGATGGGGTCGGGCTTCATGGATGTCTTCCCGGAAAGCCGTGTCGGTCCCGAGCAATGCCTCCAGGGTCATGGCGCCGATGATATCGGCTGTCTTGGCAAGCTGCTCGGCTTCTTTCACCACCAGGGCGCCGACCCCGGTCATGGCCTGGGTGCCGTTGGTGAGGGCCAGACCTTCTTTGGCAAGCAGGATAACCGGATCGAGACCACGTTTTTGAAGGGCTTTCTTGCCGGGATAGATTTTGCCGTCCACTTCGGCCTCGCCTTCGCCTACAAGCACAAGCGCCAGGTGCGACAGCGGTGCCAGATCGCCGGAGGAGCCCACTGAGCCCTGCTCCGGGACCATAGGGTGGATCTTCTCATTGAGTAGGCTGAGGAGCATGCGGACCACGCTCAGCCGGATTCCTGAAAAACCTTTGGCCAGAGCGTTGGCACGCAAGAGCGTGATTGCTCTTACGGTATCCCGGTCGAAGCTTGGACCGGTGCCGGCGGCGTGGCTGCGCAAGAAATTGCGTTGTAGGGTTTCGCTGTCCTCGGGATTGATGAAAACATCTTTGAACTTCCCGAATCCGGTGGTTATCCCGTAAACGACTTTCCTGCTTTTGAGAATCTGCTCGACCGTTTTGCGGCTGGCTTCGATCTGCTCCCGGGCATCCTTCGCCAGGTCGACCTCCCGGTCGTTCCGGCTTATGTCGTAAACTCCTTCGAGGGTGAGGCTGTTGCCGTCCAGGAGGACTTTGCCGGTTGCTTCTCTGCGGTTGCGGGCCATTGATTTCCCCGGGGGCTGAACGCTGTCGGTGAACGCAGTCATTGTACGCCATTGCCGTCTCGAAGGAGAGTGAGGACACCGCCGGGCTCTCCTAATTGGGACCGGCCTTGCGTGGAACTAATATATGCCATGCTGCGTCAATCTTCACGTGCGCACCCGAAACTGTGGAATACCCCCTGAAGAACCAGGAAAAATCAGGGATTCAGCCGCAATTCAGCATGGTAATATGGCTTTGAAGGCGCCATCTGAGTATATATACAGAGTAGACCAGTAAAAAAGAACTTCGATTCAATGAAATCAGTCGTTACCAGAAAAGCAGAGCCGAGAGCCGATCGAAAGTCGGTCTTTCTGGCAGCGGCGATTTCGCTTTCGATTGCGCTTGCAGGCTCGGTCCCGTCGGTTCTCGCGGCCGGCCAGCAACCCCTTAGTAAATTGGACAAGCTCGAGCTCAATTATTTCCACCATACTTTCTCCAAGGAAGACACGGAAGAACGCATCGATCGGCTCGAGAAGATGGTATTCGGCGAGGCCAAGGACGGTTCTCAGCCCGAGCGTCTGAGCCGGCTTGTCGAGCTGGTTCCGAATCTCGACAGTGTCGGGCAGGAAAGCAAGCCCGCTCCTTCGAGCAAGCCGGCACCAACCACCACCGCCCGTGAGACTCCCGACGACAGCGACGATGACGTCGGCCAATATCCTGCAGTCTCCGCCATCGAGCAGAAACTTTTCCGCAAGGACTTTGCCGGCGAAAAAATCAGCCAGCGTCTTGCTCGCCTGGAGACCAGAGTATTCGGCAAGCCCTCTACCAGTACAGATCTGAGCGAGCGTACCGATAGATTGAAAGCGTCTACCGGTGTGGACATCACCAGACAAGCTCCCCCCGGAGCCGATTGGGCTGACGAAGAAGAAGACATCGATTTTCCGGCACCGCCGAGCCAGCCTGTGGCCCGGGGTTACGACGGACTGCGCAGCAATCCCGGCGCCGACGGTCAATCTTTCAGCGGCAGAGATCTGCGCAAGGACTTCCAGCAAG
>JAGQHH010000685.1 GCA_020431945.1 Cyanobacteria bacterium HKST-UBA02
GGAGGTCCGGGAGGCGGAGCCTGGGGGGCGAAGGGCTGGCTGGGAATGTTTTGCTGTTGCGGCGGTCCGGGAGGAGGGCCCTGAGGCGCGAAGGGTTGGCTCGGTATATTCTGCGGTGGCAGCGTCTGTTGCGGCTGTCCGGCAGGAGGACCCTGGGGAAGATTCGGCAAACTGAACGGTTGAACACTAAGACCGTGTGGCGGAGCCGCCGCTAGGCCAGGAGGCTGCTGACCCGGGGTGGGCTGGTCGGGGAGAGGCGGGGGTTGCGGTGGCAATTGCGACTGCTGAAGCGGCTGTGTTTGTTCTGGCGGCGCCTGGTGGGCTGCTGTAGGAAGGTTGAGGGCTGGATGATTGCCTGATCGACGTGATTGAACCCTGACGAATTTCGGTCCGGAGGTCTTCTGCCCTTCTTCATCGGTACCGGTGAAGGGTGAAGGCGGTGTCAATCCAAGGGTGTCCGGCGGTCGTTTGCTACCACCGAAGGTGACACCGGATGCGGGATCGGTCGGTTGATTCTGCTCTGTTTGCCATTGCGGCTGCATGCCTCCCGGCGGCTGAACCGGTGCAGGAGGAGGCGGTGCAGGAGGAGGTGGTGCAGCTGGATGTGGCGGTGGACCCCCCGAGGTCCTGGCGGCAGGAGGAGGCGGTGGAGGTGGTGGAGCCGCTGAGGGGACTACCTGTCCTGGTGCCGGGTCGAATCCGGAGCGTCTCACAGGCGGCAGTGGTGGTGCATGTGGTGGCGCCGTAGTTGAATCGGAATTGTCCGCGCCGAATATCAAGTCTGCCGGCGGCACACTGAAATTGCGCCCGGCTGCAGGTTTGGGAGCGCCTTCCTGGTTGGAGTCCTCCAGGTCTTTTTCTTTGTCGGGGTCGGTATTTTCCAGGTCCAGCACCTCCCCTGCTGGTTTTTCGATTCGAAGTCAAGGTAGATGAGCTTCGCAGAATCTATTATAGATAAATAATAGATCCTGGTTGTGACTGATCTCTGACAAACACACTGGATCTGTATTATTCGAACGGCCTTATCTGAGTTTATCGGTCTCAGTTGACTGGCTGTAAGGGTTTCAAAGAATTCCTGTCGGCCGAGGACGGCAGGGGCAAATAATAAAGCCCGGATCCTATACCGCTCGCTCTCTTTCACGCTTCTTCGACGAGCCTGTAAACGGCTCTGCTCTCGGGGTTTCGGGCGGTTGTCAGGTGAGATTAAGGGATGTTTATGTTTTCGGGCTGCCGTCAAACCTGCCGTTATTATATGGAGACTTCAATATCGTATTCGGTAGCATAACCGGGTTCAAAAAAATGAAAAACAACATCAGCAGGGGTCCTTCGGCGAAGGGGCCTTTCGGTGATTCTCAATATCAAAATAGTGATTTCGAAGCAGTTCCGCAGACCAGGCGGATGAAGCTCGATCCGAATCAATCTTATGGCATGCAGGTGAAGCGCCCGGCTGGTGACGGTACCGGCGAATATCAGGTCATGGCGAGCCCTTCCGAAGTCAAAGCCGAGGAGAGCAAACCGCTTCTCATTTGCGAGGCATGCGGCTATACCTCGGAGAAGTCCAGACTGACTTGTCCCGAGTGTGGAAGCTATTTCAACAGTGATGTTACTCAGACACACTGGGATCTCGAGCGGGTCCGCTCGAAGACCAGGACGACCCAGACCATTCTGATTGATGGCGCCACGGAGCTGACCTGGCAGCAGATGCTCGCCCGACGATTGGCTGCCGGGGCTATCGACATTGCCATTCTGGGCAGCTTTCTCGGCGCGGCAGCATACGCCTATTGCCAGTATGCTGCCAAGTCGGTGGCTGAGAATAGCTCTGTGGAGCCGGTTTTCTCCAACATAACTTTTTTCGTTCTACCGGTCGTACTGTTGCTGGTAACGCTTTTCTATAACGCCTTTTTCGAGTGTGGCGCGAGCCAGGCCACACCTGGAAAGATCTGTATGGGCATAAGCGTAGCCACCGACAAGGGCGAGGCCCTAGGTCTCGGTGAGGCGCTCTGGCGCTCGGTGGTGAAGCTGGTGCCGGTACTGCTTGTCGGCCTGTCTGCCTGGATGACCAGGCTACTCAATCCGCCGGTGGACCAGATGAGCGTCGATGCAATCGTCTATAGCTATCAGACCGTCCTGATCGTGGCAATCTTCGCTCTTTTAGTTTACGGGCTCAGCCTCTACTGGATGAGCGTGAGCAAGAAGATGCAGACCCTTGCCGATCTGATTACCGAAACTATAATCAGTTAGCGGTGTTTCACGAGATCAGCGACTGAGGAAGGATTTCCTTGATTCCGATCAGGTTGATGCCCACCTGCTCGAGATCGGCAAGAAGCCTGTCATGATCGTCGCTGGCCACGGCTCGAACGCAGTCGCGAATAACACGAACGCGGATGGCTTTCTTGCGATAGGTCTCAGCGGCGAGATCGATTGCCGTCCAGGAAACGCAATATCCGAGGGCAAGACCGACTATGTCGACTTCGATTTCGCTTTTTCCGAGGGCATCGGCTTGCTCTTTCAGATACTCGACCAGCCCTGTGGAGCGTCCGAGGAAATCATACTTCTCCTTCATGCTCTGGCTGGCCCGGGCGCCGTTGTCCCGCACGCCGCTATAGCTGTCGACTCTTCTGTCCTGACCTTTGATGAAGATCCGTGCCACCATGCTGCGATCGAGGTGAGGATGAAACTCCCAGCCCGGTGTGCCGTGCACGCAGTGGTCGGGCCATAGCACTTGCTCGACACCGGAAAGAATTGCAGTATCGAAAGGCTTCTTGCCGCTGTGTTGTGAGGCGAAGGAGCCGTGGTCAGCAGGGTGATCGTCCATTGTATCCACGACCAGGTCATAATCGATGCTGCGCGAGATCGCGTTGACCGGTTGCACGATCTCGTGACCGCCCGGCACGGGGAGATTGCCGCCGGGGAAAAAATCTACCTGCATATCGATACGAAGAAGAACTCTGAGAGTCTTTGTGCTTTTCTTTCTTTTCGTCCGTCGCTCTTTCCGGGGTTCGGCGGAGGCCGCGACAGGGGCGGTGCTGTCTCCATTGCCAGTGTTGGCGGCGCTGAGGGATGAATCCGAGCTCTTCCAGTTCTCGATCCAGTCGAGGAACATGGTGGCTTCGGCGTCGCTGGGCATTCGCCAATCTCCCCGCGGGGAAAGGCTAATGGAGCCGATCTTCGGTCCGTCAGGCAAGCAGGAGCGCTTGAACTGGTTGTTGAA
>JAGQHH010000686.1 GCA_020431945.1 Cyanobacteria bacterium HKST-UBA02
TTCTGCAAGCAATCAGAAAAAGTTCTCGGTGCAGTGATCGAACGCATGAGCGAGAAGGAAGCATTGTCCGAACAAGCATGAGTCCTAAGTATTCGAAGCGAAAGCAAATGGCACGATGAGAAGAAGACCGATACTCCGACCCTTGAGCTCATCAGCTTTTTCGACATCCCCGCGAAGCTCGAGAAGACTCACGAGCCTGGTCACATCTTCGGGATCGGCATTGCGCCCGGCGCTCTCCACTTTCTTTTCAAGATTGCGCACCACCATCGCAGTCAGGAGTCCCCGTTTGCTGAAGAGCGCATAAGACACCACCATCGATATCAATAGCATGATCACCAGGGGCAGCAATCCGGACTCCGATGCTCCGGACCGGGTCGAGATGATTCGGTCGACTCGATCGTAGAGCCTGTTGCTCTCTTCCTGCCGGTGCAGATACCCGAGCACCAGCGCCATCTCCCTGGCAGTCTCGGCCACTCTCAGGCTTTCGGAGCCAAACTCCTGGCTTCGCATGGCAAGCCCTTCTTTGTATGCAATGAGGGCTTCCGTAAATCGACCCTGCTCCCGCAAAGAATTTCCCAGGCGAGTAAAGGCCGAGCCGAGATTGCGATGTCCCGCAGACCCCTCGCAGATCTCGATAGACTGCCGATAAGCTTTCTCGGCATCAGCGAATCGACCTTCCTTGTAGAGGAGCCCCGCCAGATTGGCTACCATTCCTCCGTACATCCAGTGATGGGAGCCATAAATGCTCTTCCGGATCTCCAGAAGCTGGTCCGTATAGACATGGGCTTCCGCGAACTTCTTCGACTCGATGCAGGCACCGGAGAGAAGCTCCAGCGAGAATGCCGGATGTGCACCATCATAAATGCGGTAAGTCGGGAAGTTGATATAAATAGCCCGGGCTACACCGAATGCACCGAGATCCGCTGACACCAGAGCAGTGAAGTCGACAAGCAGCACTGAAAGCGCCAGGGACATTGTCCCTGCCAGCAGGCCGAGAATGCAGGTTTGAATGAATTTGAGAGGTCGGAACTGGAACAGCACCTCGTCGAGAACCATCGACTTGAGCTTTGCCGACTTTCTTCGCGCTGCAAGGAGCTTGAATCCAAGCCAGCATATTAGAAAGACTCCTTCCACGGTGAGAGCCAGGACGAACTCCGGGCTTGGATGCTTGCTCGCCAGCAAAACAAGATAGAGCGAAATCACGATAGCGCAGCCGATAGCAAGCGCCCTGCACCAGACAGCAAGCTTGCCCGCCAGATCGATTCGACTCGGGTTGCTCAGATCCTTTCCTCTCGGACAGTTCAGCTTAGACTGAACGCCGGTTACGATCCATGTGAGAAACCCCACTGGCCGCCCCGTGGCATTTCAAGTCACTCCTCGAAAAGAGCCACTTTCGATGACGGCAACCAGCGAAACGAAACCGGAGTCTTGACCGGCACCTCGCCCATGAGAGAGTCATTCATAGGGCGTCTTACCGTGGTCACTTCCTTGCCGTCGGTCAAT
>JAGQHH010000061.1 GCA_020431945.1 Cyanobacteria bacterium HKST-UBA02
GCTAATCGGACGCAGGCTCATCTTCAGGCGGATTGCTCCTTTCACGTTACCGCATATGGGGTATTAGCGCTCCTTTCGGCTCGTTGTCCCCCTCCTAAAGGTAGATTCCTACGTGTTACTCACCCGTCCGCCGCTAACTAGGCTGGTAGCAAGCTACCAACTTCGTCCGCTCGACTTGCATGTGTGAGGCACGCCGCCAGCGTTCGTCCTGAGCCAGGATCAAACTCTCCGTTGTCAAATTGCCTTCACCAGGAGTACTGGTGAAATCAAAGAGTTTAATGCCTACTCAAAAGTTTTGACAGGCGCCTTGATTGGCTATTCAGTTATCAGGGTTCAATAAATGGTGGTTGTCCGAGACAACCGGACCGCTGCACGACTCACTTGGAACGTGCGGCTGTCCAAGAATTGAATCTTACCGCGACCCGATCCGATGTGTCAACTTTCGAATCCCCCTATTTGTGCGCTTTTGACAGATCCTTTAGCAATTCGAGACATATATCTTTCCTTTAGAATCGGCTCAAGAGGCATACCCAGTGCATGTGCGGGCATTTTTTCTCTCTCTTAAGAACCGATCAGTTCCTGTTTCTTCCAGAAACTACCTGCGTTACACAACGCAACTATCTATAGCATTCTCGAGAGAAGCGGTGCCGACGGCTTCTTGCGCGCCCCGGTGATCACCACCAGGCGGCCCCGGTCTTTCACTTCCAGATAAAGGAAGCGTTTGTTGAGTTTGAAGAGAGCGCTCGGGCGGTAGCCACCCACCGTCGAGATGGGCTTCTGCAATTGCCCCATGGATTGCATATATCTTGCATATGCCGACATGGCCAGATCGTCTTTCCCGTAATCTATATATAGAACCTTCAGACGTTCGGGATACGGATCTTGCACCTGGTAATCCGCCACCATGGCGGTGCGGGCCTGTTCGACTCCCAGGGACTCCACAGCCGGAGCCTGGAAATAACGCCGGGCCGAGAGTTGTCCCATGACGAGCTTCTCGCTTCCTTTGACCCGGTCGAGACTGGGCAAACTTTTCAACACCACCGGCGGAGCAGCATGAGCGCCGATGGAGTTGCCGATCCGATCGGCGAAAGACTTGACCACCTCTTTGCTCTCATCGTCATCTTCGGAAGTACCTGCAGCTTTGACGAAATAATTACCCTGCCAGAAAGATATGCTGTCGCTATCCTCCGATGAGCCATCGCCTCTTTTCAGCACCGTGGAGGCGCCACGGCGCAGAAGACTGTATGCGGCGTTGGCACCCCGGGGAGTGGCGAATTCGAAACACTCCACGGTGATAAAGCGGCTGCCTCGCTGGACAATTTTCTGACCCACGGCTTTCAGACCGAACTCACGCAGTATGGGCTCCTCGGAAGGCGGAAATGTATTGGATATGATCCGGCTTCGCTTCTCGCCGGGCAAGATGTTGAGGAGCTGAACCCCCTCGGGACCACCGGAGTAGAAGACATAAAGTCCGACTTTGGCTGTGTCCCAGCCTCGAGAGGAAAGCGAATCGAGCATCTGGAAAAGAGCTTGATGAATAGACGCAGGATCCGGAGTCGGTGCGGAGACCGGAGCACTCTCCGCCCCCGCCGCACGACTATCGGTGCAGGTAAAAAGCGCAGCACCGGACAGACCTGCCGTCAAAATCGCCGTGTATAGCAGAAATCTTCCCACAGGGCTCAGTTTAGCAAGCCGAAGAGTGCTCCACAACAGCCGTAAAAATCGAAGACGGCACGTGGCTTGGGAATCGTGCCGTCTTCGATAGCTTGTAGTCCAGCCCTTACCGCTAACTACCTCTCATATTTCACTTTCAAGCTCGACTCGGCCTTATCCAGAGCAGCATCGAGGAGCACCGAATCGAGGTTGTTGACCCGGCGGTCGACACTGGCACCAGCACCGGCTCCGCCTCCGGCTAGAGCGCCTTCGAGCATGGCCCCGGCGGCATAAGAGCCGGAGGGCGCAGCAAAGGCGCTCATTTTCGCGCGCCTGGAGGCCATTGCCGGAGCGGCCGGAAGCGGGCTCGCCTTACCGGCTGCCATGAGCCTGGCTGCGCCTTTTTTCCATTCACCGGCAGCGGTGCTCGATACCTCGTAAGCCCGGTCCCCTGATTTGACGATCACGGAGCGGCTGCCGTCGGCACGGGCTACTTCCTGCCTGTAGGAGAGCTGCTCGAAACGACCATCGGCGAGACGGGCGATCTCTTTGAATACATCGACCCCCTGGGTCTGCGGGAAGCTGGTGAGACCATCGCAACCGATTGTATTGATCTGGATGCCCCGGGCTATCGCCGCACGACTTTCATCCTGCCAGGAGAGACCGTAGCTCTTGGGACCGGCATCGCCAATCAGAAAAAGAAGCTTGGCTGTCTTTTTCGAATCATCCCATTCGAGCTCTTCCACCGAGGCCTTGAGTGCTTCGGTCACAGCCTCGGGACTGTCGCCGCCCCCGTCGGCAGAAAGAGATGATATATCCGCGACGAACTTATCGATATCTTCAGTGAACTGATAAGCCCGGGTAACATACTTGTCCCCTTTGTCCCGGAAAGCTACCATTCCGACCCGAATATCAGGAGCCGGCTTGCCGCTTGCCAGTTTGGCCACCAGCTCTTTTACTTTCTCCTTCACCATATCGATCTCGCCCTGCATGGAGCCGGTGGTGTCGATACAGAAGGCAAGATCCATGCGCGGACGCTTGACGACCTTTTGCGAGACAGGTCTGTCTTCCGGCTCGGATTCCTTGGCGCAGAGCTGGACGCCGGCCGCGGTGGTGAGCAGGAAAGTGACAGCGGCAAGCGTTCCAATTGATCTGGGTTTCATCGGTCGGTTCCTCAATTAAGCCTCTCACTCCAATCTAAATAATCGCCCCGGATAATTCGGCGCCTTCTTGCCTGAAATCATCCCGGGGAAATCCCTAGTAAAATCTGGCAATGAGCGAGAGCACAATGATCGCCAGGCGCCTGGAGCGCCTTCCCATAACCGGCTACCAAAAGGTCATATTCCTGGTCATAGCCACGGCCTGGTTTTTCGATTGCATGGATGTTGCCATGATGACTTTCGTGCTCTCTTCCATAAAAGCGGAGTTCGGTCTCAATGCATCCCAGGCAGGAGCCCTGGGCAGCATCAGCTTCCTGGGCATGTTCATCGGGGCGGCCCTGGCCGGTCTTCTGGCGGATCACTTCGGACGCTGCCTGGTCTTTCGATGGAGCATCGTGGTCTGGGGTTTGAGCTCGCTCTTCTGCGCCCTGGCACCGGACGTCAATACCCTGATGATTTTCCGACTCTGTCTGGGTATAGGCATGGCGATGGAGTTGCCGGTGGGGCAGTCTCTTGTTTGCGAGTTCATTCCAGCAAAGAATCGAGGCCGTTATATAGCGCTGCTCGAGGGAGCCTGGCCGGTAGGCTTTATTGCGGCCGGCATCCTGGCTATCGTAGTGCTACCTATATATGGATGGCGAGGAGCTTTTATCGCCGAGGCGATACCAGCCATATTCGTTCTCATTGTCCGCTCCGTGGTACCGGAGTCCCCGCGCTGGCTGGCCGAAACAGGCAAGATCGAGAAAGCCCGGGAGATCATCGGCAAGATCGAGCAAGAAGTAATGAGGAGGCTGGGCACCGATAGACTGGACGAACCCGGCTCCGAAATCGTCCTCGATAAAGTAGAAGACGCCGCAAAAGAAGTGAAGGCTCATCCGTTCAAACAACTCTTCAAGGACGAATACCGCAAACGCACCGTCATGGTCTGGTGCCTCTGGTTCCTGGCCCTTTTCGGGTATTACGGAATCACCACCTGGCTGGGCGCCCTTCTGGAGGAGAAGGGCTTCTCCATGGCCAGATCGAATCACTACATTATTCTCATCTCTCTGGCCGGGATTCCCGGATTTCTCACTTCCGCCTGGCTAGTGGAGAAGCTCGGTCGCAAGCCAGTCATGGTGGCGACCTTGATAGGCAGCGCCGGCGCCGCTTATTTCTACGGCACCGCCAGTAGTGCCCTACTGATCGTCGCCTGCGGACTTGTCATGCAATTCTTCATGTTCGGAATGTGGTCGGTCCTCTACGCCTATACCCCCGAGCTCTATCCCACCCACGCCAGAGCTACCGGCGCCGGCTTCGCGAGCTCGGTGGGCAGGCTCGGAGCCCTCCTCGGTCCCCTGGCGGTCGGACACATCCTGCCCCTTGCCGGACAGACAGGGGTTTTCGCCATATCGGCCTCGGCATTTCTGGTAGCCGCGATGTCAGTTGCGATTCTAGGTAAAGAGACAAAGGGGATCGTTCTGGAGAATATTTAGGGAATATAGCCGTATGACCCAGCACGAAAAAGAAGATCAGGTCCATCTCAAAGTCTCCGAATCCGCATCCGAAAGAGATCCGGAGATGGTCGGCAAGACCGTGGGCGGACATTTCGAGGTCCTCTCGGTGCTCGGTAAAGGCGGCATGAGCACCGTCTATAAAGCAAGACATATTCTGCTCGACCGGATAGTGGCGATCAAATTCGTCCTGCCCAAGCTGGTCCATGACGAGAAGACCATCTGGCGCTTCCAGCAAGAGGCGAAAGCGGCCACCAGTCTTCAGCACCCGAATATATGCGGAGTCAAAGAATTCGGTCTCGATGAGCGGGGTTGTCCATTCCTCGTGATGGATCTGATCGATGGACAGACCCTCAAAGACCTGATTGGCAAACGGCTGGCCGAAAAGCGGATCATCGAGCTGGCCAGGCAGATCTGTGCCGGTCTCGAATATGCCCACGCCCAGGGAGTCATTCACCGCGATTTGAAGCCGGAGAATATAGTCGTAACCAGGGATAAGAGTGGCGCCGAAGAGGTGAAGATCCTGGACTTCGGCATAGCCAAGCTTTTGCGCGACGATGAAGAAGGTCCGAATCTCACCAAGACCGGGGACATTTTCGGCACCCCGACCTATATGAGCCCGGAGCAGTGTCTTGGCAAACGAGTGGATCGCAGAAGCGACATCTATTCTCTTGGTTGCCTGCTCTATGAGATGGCTGCAGGCAAACCGCCTTTCGCATCGGACAGCTCCCTCGAGATGCTCATGCTGCATGTAAACGAGAGCCCGCCGCCGCTCGAGAAGCTGTCCGTCACGGCAGACATGGAAAAGATCATCTACTGCTGCCTGCGCAAAGATCCCGATGAGCGCTATCAATCAATCAAGGATCTCGCTTCCGACCTGGAGGATCTGGACCAGGGCTTGCAGGCGGACATAGCCAGGACCACGGCCAGAACATGGAAGAAAGAGAAAGGTCAGCTGAAGCTCACTACCAAGGTCCTCTGGGCAGCCATAGTCGCCACCGCTATCGGTGTCACCCTGGCGATCATCTCGACGGTCACCGGACTGGGAACCGGAATCGGTCTGGGAGGCAGCGACTATGCCACTGCCGGCAGCCTGGACGCCAGAGCCTATCAGTATTTCGTCAAGGGAGACTATGAGAAAGCCGCACCTCTTCTCGAGTTCGGAGTCGAGACCTATAGAGAGCAGGTAGAAAAAGACAGAGCCGAAGGAAACAACCGGGAGCTTCCTGCCCACGAGGTCGTTCTAGCCGAGAACTACCAGCATATAGGCAAATGCTATCTGTTTATCGCCCAGAAAGCCGAGAAAGCAGGAGACACGGCAAAATCCAGGGAGAAGCTCGAGAAAGCCCTGGAGCGTTACCGTCAGGCCATGGAGATCTGGAAGAAATACGGCAATTACAGAGGCAGCATGATGCCCGAGGCCGTAGCTGAATATGCCCGGGTCCTCGAGAAGCTCGGTCTCACCGATGAGCTCAGCGCCCTGAAAGACCTGGCCAGACAGCAAAAGATCGCGTTATGAGAGAGACGAGCTCAGCACTATTTGTAGTGGCACTAACAGTAGTACTGCTATCCGGCTGCCAGAAAACAGAAAGCTGGGTGGAGATCAACGAAAGCGGTCTGCGCCTCTTCAAAGCCGGTCAGTACCGGGAAGCCGAGGTCAGGCTGAAAGAAGCCGTTCTCCTGGCGGAAAAGGCCAGTGACACTGGCGCCGAGCTCACCGAGAGCCTGGAGGCCCTGGCCATGGTCTACTACGTGCAGAAAGACTATGCCGATGCCGAAACGATGATCAGCAGGGCACTGGCTCTGCGGGAGAAGAATCCTGATAAAGCGAACACGGAGAAACTGGCTTCCGACCTCTCAGTGCTCGCTGACTGCAACTTTCAGCAGGGGCGGCTGAAAGATTCCGAGACTCTATATAAGAAAGCCATCGAGAATCTCCAGAGAGCCTCCCTGGATGAATCCGCTACCATGGCCAAAAGCGTTTCGGGACTGGGTCTTATCTATCAGAAAACAGGCAAGCTCGAAGAAGCCGAGAAAGAGCAACGCCTGGCCCTGGAGCTGGCGGAGAAAAATCTGGACGACAAGAATCCTGCTGTCGACACGAAACAGAAAGCGGTGATGCTGGCGAATCTGGGCAATCTGCTCATGGCCAGGAAAAAGACCGGTGAGGCAGAAAAGACATTCAAGCAAGCAATAGAGATCATCGAGGCCGAAAGAGAGAATTCCGAGCCTGCATCCGAATTCAAATCCGATCCCATAGCCGCCGAAGCTCTCACGAGACTGGCTGAAATATACAGTGATTCAGGAAAAGAAGACCGGGCTGTAGAGCTTCTCGAGCGGGCCGTCTCCATGCGCGAGACTCTCTTCGGAGAGACTTCCAGGCCCACCGTCGACACCGTCGACCGGCTGGCCAGGATCTATCGGAATCAGGGTAACTGGAAAAAAGCGAAGACCTATTACAAGCGTATTCTCTCGGCCCGCACTCTCGCCCTGGGAGCCGATCATATCGATACCTCGGAGACCATGTCCGAGCTGGCGCGAGTCTATCTCAAGACCGGACGGTTGAAAGAAGCCGAGCCGCTCTTCGTGAAAGCCCTGGCTGTGCAGGAGCATGCCCTGGGTGCCGCCAGCCCCCTGCTTCTATCCACGACCCTCGGTTATGCCGGATTGTTGACTGAAGAGGGTCGTCTCGACCAGGCTGACGACTACTATCAAAAGGCTCTTACCATGAGCGAGAAGCTCTGGGGACGGGAAGATCCCAGGCTCCTCCCAGCCCTGGAAGGCTTTACCGTGCTTCTGGTCAAACGAAATATGCTCGATCAGGCCAGGGTCCTGGAAGAACGTGCCGAAGCCATAAAGAAAGCCGGTCAATAGAAGGCGTAGACTCGCCTGATCGTCTCTTTGTCTCTCTTCGTGAGAGCCGGCCAGACCGAGGGAGACTCGGAATAGAACATGACGTCCGTGTTATTGTCCGAATGTCCGTTCAAACCGACAGCGTGCCCGACCTCATGAAGACAGACTTTCTTCATATCGTCGTCACTGATAGCGGTGGCACCCCTGGGAGCACAGAGGATCGTCATGCGAGCACTGTTGATCAGCATGAACCTTCCATCCGGCGATGGCTGCCCGGCAAAGCGCGTCAGCCCTCCTTCCGCCTGTCCGCCCTGTTGCACGACCCGGGACGGGTCGCCGGTCCAATCGCAGATGATATCGGCTCCCTGTGGTCCCGCCAGATAGGTGAAAACGATCCGGTTATCGAGAGCCTTCGCCCATTCGCTGAAAGCCTCGAAAAGAATGCGGGTGAAACTATCGCGATAGCCGTCACCGGGACTGCCCGGAGCGATGAAGATCTTCACCGGCATCTTCTGCCTGGGCCAGAAACATATCCTGCCACCGGGGGTAACACCGGCAAAATAATCGGCGGAAGTCGCGGCGCTATCCGTTGCAGGGCTTCCTCCCGACTGGCGAGCCTGGCGGGTCAACCCGTCGATGCGGCTCTCTATGTCACGAGCTTTGGGGCTGCCGGGGTTTTCCTTCAGATAGCGCCGATAGAACGATATGGCGTTGTTGCAATCCCCGAGGCTCTGGTAGCAGGATCCAATATTGAGGACCGCCTCCTTGACGCTTCCGTCGATGGAGAGACACTTCTGAAACTCGCTTATGGCACCTTTGAAGTCGCCGCCTTCGGATCTGGCATAGCCCAGGTAGAAATGCGCCGGAGCGAAGTCCGGGCTGATCGCCACAGCCTGCTCGAAAAGGGCTCGAGCCTCGGCGAACCTGCGACTCTGCATAAGAGACTGACCTTTCTCCATGACACTGCGCAGGTCATTCCTGTTCCCCTGGGTCCCGGCTTTTTGAATCGACATACGCACCGATGCCGCATCCGGTGCATTGGGATTCTCCTCCAGATATTTCTGGAAGTATGGAACCGCCTGGGCCGGGCTGTTGAGATTGAGATAGCAGTTGCCGATATTGACGTTGATGAACGACATCTGCGGATTCAGCTCGATGGCCTTCTTGTACTCCTCGACAGCTTCCTTAGTCTTCATGCTGTTCTGCAGAGCCATTCCCAGATAGCCGTGCACCTCGCCGCAAGAGGGGTCCATAGAGGCAGCCCGGTTGAGGAGACTGATTGCCTCCTTGATCTTTCCGGAGTTGATCAGGCGCTCCGACTCGCTGCACATGGAGCGAACTTCGTCGGTCATGGCGCCAGCCGGCAAGACTGAAGAAAGAACAGCCAGGACAGCCAGGGCGCTGACCGTGATCGCTCTGGGGCAGAAACGCATCAGGTGAGAGCGGCCTTGAGCGCCTGCTCTTCGAACCAGGCTATGGTCTTACGAAGACCGTCTTCGAGCTCGACCCTGGGGGACCAGCCGAGTACTTCCCGGGCCCGGCTGATGTTGGGCAGGCGTCGCTTGGGATCATCGACAGGCAGCTCTTTGTGCACGATCTCGCTCTTGCTGCCGGTAAGCTCTTTGATGATGGCAGCAATCTCGAGCATGGTCTTCTCGTTGGGATTGCCGATATTGATGGGCAGATGATAGTCGGTGTGCATCATCGCCATCATTCCGTCGACCAGGTCCGAGACATACTGGAAGCTGCGTGTCTGAGTGCCGTCACCATATACGGTGAGAGGCTTGTTGGCCAGAGCCTGGGCGATGAAGTTGGAGACGACACGACCGTCATTCATCCGGAGGCGCGGTCCGTAACAGTTGAATATCCGGATGATGCTGGTATTCAGACCATGCTTCTCGTGATAAGCCATGGTGATTGCTTCGGCGAAGCGCTTGGACTCGTCGTAGACTCCCCGGGGACCGATGGGATTAACATTGCCCCAGTAGTCTTCGGTCTGAGGGTGCACTTCGGGATCGCCATAGACCTCGGAAGTGCTGGCGAGAAAATACTTGGCGCCTTTGGCGAGAGCGAGACCGAGGGTATTGTGGGTACCCAGGGAATTGACCTTGAGGGTCTGGATGGTGTGCTCGAGATAATCAGGGGGCGAGGCGGGGGAAGCCAGATGCATTACCCAGTCGACATGGCCGGGGACATAGATATAGTTGGATACATCATGGCGGTAGAACTCGAACTTGTCGTTACCGAGATGATGGGCGAAATTCTCGTCGCGACCGGTGATGAAATTGTCCATGCCCAGGACATGATGCCCGTCAGCCAGGAGACGATCCACCAGGTGCGAACCTATGAAACCTGCGGCGCCGGTTACCAGTACTCTCACCTTCCGATCCCCCGATAGTTAAGGCCGGCGGCCACTATGTCGGCTTCATTGAGAGCGTTGCGCCCGTCTACGATGAGGGGCGTGCGCATCACTTCGCGGATCTCCTGCCAGTTGGCCCGGCGGAACTCCTCCCATTCGGTGACCAGCACCAGGGCATCCACACCATGGGCGAGGTCGGTGAGGTCGGTGGCATATTCCATATCGAGATCCGGATTCTGAGCTTTGCAGATCGCCAGCGAAACCGGATCGTAGGCTTTCACTTCGCAGCCCATCTTCAGAAGCTGCCGGGCGATATCGAGACTGGGTGCATCCCGGAGGTCATCGGTATTGGGCTTGAAAGAAAGACCCATGAGACCGACCTTGCGTCCTTTGATGATCTTGAGCTCTTCCTGGAGCTTGTGAATGACGCTCTGTCTCTGCCTGCGGTTCACTTCCACCGTGGCATGAAGCAGAGGAGTCTGGTAGTCGTATTCTTTGGCGACTTGCATCAGAGCCGAGATATCTTTGTGGAAGCAGCTGCCGCCCCAGCCGACACCGGCATTCAAGAAAGAAGCTCCGATCCTCACGTCGAGACCGATTCCGCGGGTGACCTGTTTGACGTCGGCTCCGACTTTCTCGCAGAGACCGGCAATCTCGTTGGCAAAACTGATTTTCATGGCGAGAAATGCGTTTGCAGAATACTTGATCAGCTCGGCGCTGGCCAGACCGGTGATGAGGAAAGGCACATGGTCGGTGCCTTTCGGACGTGGCGCATATTCCGGTGGATCGAAATCCTGGTTGAGAATCGGACGATAGAGCTGACGCATGAGCTCGGCGCTCTCCTCGTCCTGGGCACCGACAACGATGCGGTCCGGATAGAACGAATCGGTGATGGCGCTGCCTTCTCTGAGGAATTCCGGATTACTGACCACCGAGAAGACCGGCGCATCGGCCATGGACTTGCGTGCCGGCACCGGCTGGACCTGCTGGACGCCCTGATTGACGAGCATCTCGACCCAGTTGCCGGAGCCCACCGGGACCGTGGACTTGTTGACGATCACCCGTCTCCGGGTGGTGTCCAGGGCACCACCGATGGCCCGGGCCACGGTCATGACCTGGGAGAGATCCGAGTCGCCGGAGGGCAGGGGCGGGGTGCCGACAGCGATGAATATGACATCGGCCTTGCGAACAGCCTGCTCGAGGTTGTCAGAAAAAGTAAGGAGCTTCGAATTGATACAGTCCGAGACGAAATCTTGCAGTCCGGGCTCGTAAAATGGAACGACGCCTTCTTTCAGCTTGTCAAGGCGACTGGGGTTCGACTCCACCGTCACCACCGGATTGCCAAGATAAGCCAGACAGGCGCTGGTTACAAGTCCCACATAACCGGCGCCAACAACACAGATGTCCACAGTCGTCATTCCCTATAAAAGCTATCAATAATTATCTGATACTGTACTACGATGTAGTCTGCAACTAATCTTGACAGCGGTTTATGACAAAAAAACTTGACGAATTCATCGAGACAATCGCCCGCCTGCGGGCTCCTGACGGCTGTCCCTGGGACCGCGAGCAGACCCATAAGACCCTGGGCCGTTACCTCATCGAGGAGTCCTACGAGGTCCTCGAGGCGATCCACGGCGAAGACCCTGCCAAGCTCAAGGAAGAGCTCGGAGACCTGCTTCTCCAGATCGTGCTCAACGCGCAGGTGGCCAAGGACAACGGCGATTTCGATATCGATGATGTTGCCGAATCCATCAATACCAAGATGATCAGCCGGCACCCTCATGTTTTTGGCGACCAAAAGCTAGACTCCGCCGACCAGGTACGGGTCCAGTGGGAGACCATCAAAGAGAGCGAGCTCAGCGATCCCGAAGCCCGCAATGGCTCGATTATCGATCGTGTTCCGAGAGCCCTGCCGTCTCTCCTGCAAGCCCTGAAAGTTTCGGAGAAAGCCGTGAGCCAGGGCTTCGAGTGGCACAACGAAGGCGAGGTGTGGGACAAGCTGGTGAGCGAGGTCAACGAGCTTCGCGAGGCGATCTCGGACCCGGACATGGAAGCTCCGGAAACCGTAGAGAAAGCCCGGGAAGAAGTGGAGCTCGAGCTCGGAGACGTTCTCTTCTGCCTGGTCAATGTCGCCCGCTGGCATAAGATCAACCCGGAAGAGTCTTTGATCAAAGCCATCGACAAATTCAAGTCCCGCTACCGGAAAATGGAAGAAATCTCCGACGAGCCTCTCAACTCCCTGAGCAAAGACCAGCTTGGAAAGCTCTGGTTGAAAGCCAAAGCCGAGGTAGCAGCCAGGAAGTGAAAAAGCTTTTCGAGCGCTTTCCGCCGCATCCCTTCTACTTCGGTCTCTTCCCTCCCCTGGTGTTCTACGCAATTTTCGGCATGCTCCAGATGCAGCCCGACGTGCTCACCATACCGATTCTGGTATGCCTGACCGCCAGCACGGTTATCTACGGCTTTCTGGCACTGCTACTGCGAAACGGTGAGAAGGCGGCGATTCTGACCACCATAGCCGTCACCATGTTTTTCACCCTCACCTATATCTTTCTCGGCGACAAAGCCATGGGTCTTATCAATGCAGCCGAGCTCTACCGCGCCGCGATAATCCCTCTCTTCGCCGCTTCCTGGGCATTGCTCATCGCCCTGGCCGGGCTGACCGTAGTCACGAAACGATCGCTAAAGCTCGTCACCCGCATTCTCAATGAAGCAGGACTCTTTCTTTTCGTCCTGGAAATCCTGGTGGTGATAGCTCATTCGGCCCAGGTGCACTGCACATGGATGCCCTCGGTGGACAGGGTATATTCTGCCGCGGACCAACAACAATATGAGAAAGCCCTGGCCGGGGCTGCCGATTGCAAGAGCCGTCCTGACGTTTATCTTATCCTGCTTGATGAGTTTCCCAGCCGACAGGTGCTCAAGCGCTTTTTCAACTTCGACAACGAGGATTTCCGAGAAGAGCTCCGCAAGCGCGGATTCATAGTTCCCAGGGACAGTCACAGCAATTATCCGCGCACGATGCTGACTCTTACCTCGATGATGAATATGACCCACCTGCAGGAGCTCGCAACCATATGCGGTGCGGACACCACCGACTGGTCGGTCCTGGTCGAGATGATCAGGGACTCGCGAATCGACAGACTTTTCAGAAAAGCCGGATACCGGACTGTCCTGTACGGCTCCGGCGCATCACCCACGGGATGGAATCCCCGGATGAGCGAGAATCATCCCTGCACCATGATGAACTGGCTATCCATGAAACTCTTGCAGTCCAGCTTGCCCGGACTTCTGCCGGGGAGTTTCGAATGGTTCAATGACGACATGAGAGCGCAGAGACTCTGCGGACTCAACGGTCTCAAACAGGGTCCGTCATCGCCATCGCCACGATTCGTCTTCGCCCATTTCCTGCTGCCTCACGAGCCCTTCATCTTCGGACCGGACGGAGAGACCGTCCATATACCGGAGGAGGTGGTGGGCGAGACATGGCATCCAAGGACCAGGGAAGGCTTCAAGAATCAGACAATTTTCGTAGAGAACGCCATCCTCGGCGTGGTGGACGAGATAATGAAGAAGTCGAAAGTCCAGCCTGTGATCATCATCCAGGGCGACCATGGACCGAACTCCACAGGCTCCATCACGACACCGACTCCCAACGACAATGTCCTGGTGGAACGCTACGGAGTGCTTTCCGCTTACTTGGTCCCGGAGCAGATACGCGACTCCATATATGACACCATAACCCCGATCAATATATTCAGGATTCTTTCCAATCATCTCTTCGGCAGCGAATACGAGCTCGCTCCGGATCGGATGTACTACACCCCTTATCCGTATCCTTACAGGTTCGAGGACGTCACCGAAAAAGTAATACGCCTCCAGAGCGAAGGCGAGTCCTCGGACTGAGGTAAGCCCGAAGTGGCAATATGCCTCTGAGGACAAGAATTTTGAAAAAAACTTGATTCCCCTACAGCACGCGCGGTCCCTTGCGGCGAGCTTCCTGGACTTTCTCTTTGGAGAGCTTCAGGGGGACATTGGTATCCAGGGCGAGATCGACATACTCGATCTGATCGCCATACTTTTTCACCTCGGGCATGATCGAAGCCAGCCGGCCCAGACGGTGCGTCAGGGTCGTATCCGGCACCCCCAGCCGGAGCTGCGTGCTGGTGGTCTTCACCCGCACGTCATAGGGTCTTCTTATATCCAGGTTGGAGACGGTCTCGGATGTTTGCGCTTCGATATACCCGATCCAGGTACCCCACTGTTTCACATCGTCGCTCTCCATGGAGAGAGCCTTGGAACCGCAAATCGTCAGAGCGGGACGAGGGAAATTGGGGAACTTCGCCACCGGTATCAACCGGCCCGACTCGGCAATCACCGCATGCGGTTTGGCTTCGGGACTGCTGGTCAGGCTCGCCCAGGGGAATTCCTCGACGACATCCACCACCAGGCGCGGATGGGGAAGCCCGTACCTTCTCACATAAGCGCGTTTGACCGGGGCGAATTCTTCCAGGGACTTCTCTATTCTTGCCGGGTCCAGGCGGTAGACAGGCACATAGAGACAACTGGTGCTCAAACGCTTTTTGATCTGCTCGGTGGGAGTATAAAGATTGCCTCGCACCACAATATCGTTATCGATATCGGTGAGACTCCAGGGCAACTGGCAGAACCCCATGGTCCCCAGGACCATCACGAAAAGCAGAAGTGCGCCCCGGAATACCTGTCGGCGAATACGGGCATGCCTGGCAGCCTTCCGTTTCTGGCGGCGGCTCTTGATCCAGGTCCGGCGTCGTTCGGCATAATTCATCAGGAGAGCGGGACCTCCGTAGCCGAATGCTGACCGTTAGCCACGAGACCACCGAGGTCCAGACGAACTACGCCACTGAATATTTCGCAGGCCGCTCCTTTGATACGAACATGCTCGTCGTCGGCGGAATAGCCGACAGTCAGCTCTCCGCCCGGGAGCCGGACAGAGACCCGGCGGTCGAGCCTGTCCCCGAGTACACCGGCCACCACCACGGCGGCGGCTCCACTGGCGCAAGCCAGAGTCGGACCGCACCCCCGCTCGTAAACCAGCACATCCACGGACTGCCGGCTGGCGATCCGAACGAATTCCACATTGACGCTCTCGGGAAACATCTGATGAGCCTGAATGGCCCGGGCCGCCTCTTTCAGGGATTCCGGGAAGAAATCGGAAGCCTTGCCGGGCTCCGGCGCTTCGTATCCTTTCAGATTTTCGTCGCCGAATATGACACAGTGAGGATTGCCCATGCCCACCGGGGTAACCGTAAATTCTCTGCCGGCGGCAGAAAGAGTGACGCCCACCAGGGGCTCCGCTCCCGGGCCAGACCCTGGAACAGACACCGGAATGGAAGCGGCATCAAGAACGGGTTTGCCGATATCCACCTCGATCAGACAATCGTCGAAAGCAGCAGCAACAGGTCCCCGGGCTGTGGCAATCTTGAAACCGGCGTCTTCGGCCAGACAGAGATTATCTTTCGCCCAGGCTGCCAGGCAACGCAGACCGTTCCCGCACATGGCGGCAGGGGATCCGTCGCTATTGGTATAGAGCCAGGCGAGCTCACACTGATCGCGATCGGGATAGCCGCCGGTGAGCTTTTCCATGGACAGCTCGTAGTCTTTCCAGGCAGCCGGGGCCTGGAATCGCTCCGGCTCGTCTCGGTCGTGCCGGACCGGGTAATCGCCGGTGCCGCGCTTCTGAGGCTTCATCACAGCCTGCTTGAGCGGTGCCCGGAGCAGATCGCCGCCTTTCAGAGGCAGCGGAATGCAGAGGATCACGCCGTCGGCGCCGACTCCGAAGTTCCGGTCGCAGAGACGGGCTACCACCCGGGGCCAGCAGTCGAGCAAGCACAAAAGACTCGCATCCCTGGCGAGCTCTCGGGCGTCTATAAGGACGAAATCATTCCCCAGACCGTGATACTTGCTGAACGGTAAGAGTGCTTTCAAACTGCCGCCTATATATCCTAATCAGGCAAATTATAGCCTCCTTGCTTGACATGGTGACAGAGGCGCCCTGGGGTGACCGCCTCCGGCGCCCGGCGAGCGAAAGCAGGCACCGATCCGGTCTTCCGAAAACGACCGACGACGCGAACTGCTTGGAATGAATTGATTGCTGATACGGAGCCAGGCAAAGGATATATACAAAAACCGCATTAATTTTGTTAAATCTTCCTCTTGACTTGTAGGGACAGGCTCTTATCCCGGGTATCTAACAAGTGCCAGGTAGAAATCCGACCTTGTGTACTGCATAAAACGGCTTGGGCGAGCGAGACTTCGACTCCCCGAGGGTAGTCGTTTAGCCGGGTTTCTCAATGGCTCCCTTACCGCTTCTCCAGAACTCAGGGCTTTTAATATGTTCAATTCTTCCTACCAGCATGTCTCCTTCCGCGAACAGATAATAGCCCTCAATCAGAGCTATCCGTGCCCACGCTGCACCTGCGGAGTCCTGGAGCCCTACGGGCTGACCGAGACCTTCAAATGCAATAGCTGCACCCGCAGCTTCGTGCCCCTGAGAGGCGGCCGCCGGCTCTATCCAGCCAATCGCATGGGCTGGAAGATCGCGGACACATTCTGGTGGGACGGTCTCCGCTGGCGCTGGGCCGGCACCACCGCCACGGCAGCACAACTGACCGCCATCGTGCTGATGTTCTTCGCCCCCATCCTTGCTCTCCAGGGAGTCTTCTATTTCGATCTCTGGAAGAGCAGACCCGACTGGTGCAATCACCCGGTCCTGCTCACGCTGATCGTCGGTCTTCTGACCATGCAGGCCATATACTTTATGTGCTGGGACTTCAACTTCGTATCCAAAAGGTCGAAGCAAATCGTCAATAAGTGAGCCATAAAAGAAAATCGAATTCCGAAATCCCCGCTTCAGCCAACCAGCCCCGCGGGGATTTTTTGCAAGAGCATGTCTCTGTTCTGCGGGACGAGGCAGTAGATCTGCTCGACGTCACCCCGGGCAAGATATATGTCGACGCCACCGCCGGTGCAGGCGGACACCTCCTCGAGATATCCAGAAGACTATCCGGCAGTGGCACCGTAATCGGTATCGATCGGGATCGCGCCTGCATCGATGCGCTCACGGCCCGATCTATAGATCGGGCCGTCCTGGTTCACAGTAATTACTCCCATATAAAGGAGATCGTCAGGGAGCTCGGCTTTGACACTGTGACCGGTGGCATCCTGGCCGACCTGGGAGTCTCCTCCATGCAGCTCGACGACCCGACCAGGGGGTTCAGCTTCCAGCAAGACGGCCCCCTTGACATGCGCATGGACCCCAGCCAGTCGGTGACCGCAGAACATCTGATAAACACGCTTTCCGAAAGGGATCTGTCGGATATATTTTTTCGATACGGTGAGGAGAGACGGAGCAGGCAGATCGCTCATGCAATCGTACGAGACCGTCCATTCCACAGCACCCTGGAGCTGGCAGATGTTGTGGCCAGGACATTGAGGAAATTTCAGTCTGACTACAAACATGGCAAGAAGCACCCGGCGACGCGCACCTTCCAGGCTTTACGAATCGCAGTCAACGAGGAGCTTTCCAGCCTGGAGATTTTTTTAAATGATTGTCTCGAGGTAATGGCGAAAGGGTCACGGCTGGTGGTTATTACCTTCCATTCACTGGAAGACAGGATCGTTAAGCAATTTCTTAGGCAAAAATCGTTAACATGCGTCTGCCCGCCCAGACAGCCGGTTTGCACCTGCAACACGAAGGCCGAGATCCGGGTTTTGACCCGTAAACCTATTGTTGCCTCCGAGGACGAGACCATTGCCAACGTCCGGGCCCGTAGTGCTAAACTACGGGCAGGTGAGAAACTAGATTAGGAAGTATATATGCCCGGCACCCAAACCAGATCGCGCTCTCAGGTCGTAAGTTTCTCGTACAACCGCAAGTCTCGTGATACCGCCGCCGGTCCTATCGGCATCGACGACAAAACAGTATCGTTGCCCGTTGTCTTCCAGGGCAGCGCAGTTCCGGCGCCAGCCCCTCAGCCTCAGCAAAAACCCCACTTAGTACCGCTCGAAACACCCAAAAAAGCCAGCCGGAGAGTTCCCTTCCTGGTCAAGGCCAATCGGGTTCTGCAGACCAGCCTGGTGACCCTCTGCGGTGTCGCCATCTGCGCCTACGGTCTGGACGTCGTCGTCTCCCATGACGTCGGTAGACTCCAGCAGCAAGCCCGGCGCCTCAGCGAGCAGAATTCCGAGCTCTCCGCTCAGCTACTCAAATCAATCTCTTACGGCGAACTCCAGGACGGAGTAGTCGGACGTTTCGGGCTGCATGTCCCGGACCAGGTAGTGGTTCTCAAAGAAGTAACCCCGCCGGCGGTGCAGTCTTTCAAAGCTCACCGGCAAGAGCTTCCTTTGATGTCCGGATACTAATGTCAAAACACGTGAAAACTTAGTTTAATAAGTAAGTAGATCACGTGCGCTCAAAATTCAAAAGAGCATCTCGGATTCGTCATAGGAGAGTGAATGGTGCCGGCCCCGGTAGATCTGGATAGCTATCGAAACGCCCGGCTCAAGCGACGTCAACCTCGCACACAGCTCTTTCGGCTCCGGATTTTCCAGTTCTTGATGTTCCTCGGAGCTCTGGCCATCTGTGCACGTTTGTATTACTTGCAGATATATCAGGGCGAACACCTCTCTCAAAAAGCCCGGGAGCAGCGCCAGAAAACACACCTGCTCATCCACCGGGGCGCCATCACCGACAGGCACGGTCTGCCCCTGGCGATTGATACCACTCGCTACGACCTGTTCGTCCACCCGAAGCTGCTGAAAGTCTCGCTGAGCGAAGCCGCCGACACCATAGCGCGGATTACCAAACGCCCCCACGACCGCGTCTCCAAACTTCTCAATAAGGGCTATCCGGTGGTAACCGTGGCCAAACACCTGGAGCGCGAAGTGGTGGACGAGCTGCAGAACCTCAACTGGACCGGCATGGACATTGTGCCCCGGCCCTTCCGGCACTATCCCGAAGGCAAGCTGGCAGCGCATATGCTGGGCTACGTGAACAGCGACACCAGAGGTCAGGGCGGCGTCGAGCAGGCGCATCATGAAACCCTCACCAGCACCGGCAATATTCCACAGCCGCAACTCGACGGCAGAGGAAGGACGATCCTCCTTCCTCATAAAGGACCTTCCTGGGACATCACCCCGCCCCTGGGCCGCCATGTCGAGCTCACTATAGATAACGCCCTGCAGCATCTGGCCGAGAAAGAGCTCAATGCCATGGCGATGCACTCCCACTGCGATCGCGCTACCGCCATCGTCACCGACCCCACCAATGGCGAGATCCTGGCCTGGGCCAACTACCCCAGCTACGATCCCAACGAATTCTCGAAATATCCTTTTGCCACCATGAAGAACTGGGCAATGGTAGACGTCTACCAGCCCGGCTCCACGTTCAAGATCATCACCGTGGCCAGTGGCCTCGAGACCGGAGCGATCAACAAGAACTCGACTTTCCAGGACTCCGCCGGTCTCACTATCGGCCGGCAGACCATCCACAACCACCACGGCGGGCACGGAGTCATCGATCTTCTCCAGCTCTTCATCCACTCCAGCAATGTCTGCGCAGCGCGGGTGGCCTTGAAGATGACACCGAAACAGTTCTACGACAAACTATATGAGTTCGGTCTCGGTCGCAAAACCGGCATCGATCTCCCCGGCGAGTCCCGCGGTCTGCTGCTCAAGCACGAGAAATGGACCCCCATCGACCAGGCCACCACAGGATTCGGTCAGGGCGCCATCGCCGTCACACCGCTTCAACTGGTGGGCGCCGTGGGCGCTGTCGCCAATGACGGCACCTGGGTGCAACCCCACATCATCCGCCGGGTCTATGACCCCAAGACCGGTGTCACCGAGCACTGGACCGATCCAGTGAAGCGTCAGGTAGTCGCACCGGAGCACGCTAAACACGTATCCAAGCTTCTTTCGGACAATATCACCCAGGGCTCGCAGATAGCCGGCAAGGTACCCGGCTATCTGGTGGCAGGCAAAACCGGAACCGCGCAGAAAGCCCGTGAAGGCGGACGCGGATATATAAGCGGTCAGACAGTGGCCTCTTTCATCGGATTCCTCCCCTACGACAATCCGCAGCTTCTCTGCCTGGTGGCGGTGGACAACCCGCAGACCGATGGTAAATGGGGCAACACAATCGCCGGACCTGTTTTTAACGCAATCGTCTCCGAGTCGGCCCGACTGCTGGCGATCCCACCCTCTTATGAGGTAAAAAAGGTAAACGGCAGGCTCATCGGTCCTAACGACAAGCCGGTTCCGCCTGTCATACCACCATCCATCAAGTATGCCGACGAGCTAGGCGGCAAGGTCCACTAAGACGTGTCAGTCGACGAATCGAAGAGCGACAGGGACGAGAGCCAGGAGGTTCTCGACAAAAAGCCCGATATCACAGCGGAGCCGAATCAGCTACCGGAGCCGGCGGCTTCGCAAGAATCAGGATCTGCTCCGGTAAAAGATAAGAAGCACTCCGAGGGAATCGGTAAAACTTTCGGACTGGTGGCAATTCTTACATTCGCCTCCAAATTCATCGGTCTTGCCCGGGACATCGTGATCATGCAGGCCTTCGGCACCAGCAAGACCACGGACTATTACTATTTCGCCAACTTAGTAACCGGCAACTTCCTGGTCCTCTTCGGCGGTCTCGGCGGCCCCTTCCACTCCTCCGCCGTCTCGGTCATGGCCGCCAAGAAAGACTCGCCGGACATAGGCAAGCTCACCGGCCAGGTTCTGATGGTGACCACCATCATCCTCTCGGTGCTCACCGTCCTGATCTATCTACTTGCACCATACGTGATACCGATCGTCATACCCAATGCCGATCCGAAAGAAGTACTCACCAACCTCAACATAATGCTGCCGATGATCATCATCACCGGTCTCGTGGGGGTAGGAGCCGGCATCTCGAATACCTTCAAAGAGTATTTCTGGCCCTCCCTGGCACCGGCTATGGCGTCGATAGCGATCATCGCGGCTGTCATTCTCTATCCGGAAGCAGGCGGCATATGCCTGGCTGTGGGAACGCTGCTGGGCGCCGTGGGGCAATTTCTGGTACAGCTGCCGGGGATCATGAAATCGCGACCGGAGCTCACCTCCCTGGGCAAACTGGAAGGCGGCGTCAAAGAGTATTTTCATATGCTCGGACCGGCGGCGATCAGCACATCGATTGGCCAGCTCAATGTCTATATCGACGTTTTCTTCATGTCCGGACTGGCGGTGGGCAGCTATACGGCCCTGCTCAATGCCAACAAGCTCATCCAGTTGCCTCTCGGGGTTCTGGTGGTGTCGATGATCGTGCCCCTTCTGCCTCGTTTTACAAAGCAAGTCGCCGACGGCGAGATAGACGCCCTCAAAGATCAGTTCCGCCGGGCTGTGAGGGTGGTCTGGTTTCTGGTGCTTCCCCTGGTCACCCTCATGCTTGCCATGCCCGGCCCCATCGTCAGGCTGTTGTTCCAGCGCGGTCAGTTCGACGAGCAATCCACCCAGCTCGTGGTCCTCGCTCTGTCCTACCTGATCCCGTCCTCATTCTTCTATGTAGCCCGGGATATACTCACCCGCATCTTCTATGCTCATCAGGACTCGACTACGCCCTTCCGCATAGGCCTGGCAGCCCTCATCGTGAAAGCCCTGGGGGACTGGCTCCTGGTCGGACCGCTCGGTCTCGGGGGTATCGCTCTGTCCACTACGATCGTCACCATATTCAATATGACCATGCTCGCCATATGCGCCCGCAAAAAGATCGGCTCCCTGGGCGTGCGGACCATGGTAGTGCCGGCGGTGATCATGATCGGCGGCTCGGCTGTCTGCGGAGTGGTGGCCAGCTTCTGTCAGAGCTTCATCATCGCTCATCTGAGCTTGCCCGGTAAAGTCGGGGCCTTCATCGCTCTTGGACTATCTATAGCCATAGCGGCTGCCATCGGGCTATCTATCTATGTGGCGCTCTGTTTGCTGCTGAAACTCGAAGAACCGGCTATCGCCCTGAAGCGCATCAAGAACCGGGCGAAGTAGCAGCGATTCTTTCAAAGTCTAATAGAGCTGCAGAATCGCCCTGGCTTTCTCGAAACGCAATGAAGCCAGATCGGCAGCATCGATACAGAAATAGATTGTGCCACCATCACCGAAGCTGAGTCCGGCATCCTGATCGGGCTCGAGTTGTAAGAGCAGTTTATACAAATCGAGAGCCCGGGCCAGCCGACCGTCTTCATCCGCTTCCAGATCTTCTTCGGTGAGAGAACGCGATTGCAGAAAGCTCGCCCGAACCGGATCGTCCTGAACAACATTGGCATGTCCGAGCATCCTGTGATGCGGCGGCATGGAGTTCCAGGCATCATAGAAAGCGAAATAAGCGTCGGCTCCATCGGGATAATCATCGAGAGCATCGTCATCGAGATTCTCGGGAAAGCTCATCTCCTCGTTGGGCCGCAGATAAACTTGCCGGTAGCGACAGTCGGGGGAGAGCTGTCCGGGATGAGCGTATTCGGAAAGCTCGTCGAAATCCGGAAAGTACAGGACCCGGAAAGAAGTTTCGTCCGCAAGCGGATCCTCCTCGCTTTCCGTATCGAAATACGCGAAGAAGGAAAGCAGCCCGCTTGCGGGCAAGCCGGTCATGTCCGCATGAGCTCTCAAGTCAGCCAGGGCGATCTGGCAGAGAAAGGCGAGGGGCTTCCCGTCTTTCGTCTCGGGCCAGGGTGTCTTGTTGTCGAGCAGGGGCTTGCCGCCTATGCGGCTGTGCCTGGCTGCATCGCTCCGGACAAGGCGCAGAGAGAGCTTGCTGGCTTTGAGAACAGCGCTTTTCAGCGGAGCGAGGTCGAACCAGTCGATGAGACCGTAGGCATCACGGGCATCGACGAGTTTCTTGAACTCGCCGTCCTCTTTGTCGATCCGCTCGAGCTGCTCTTTGACACCCCTTTCAAGAAGACTGAGCTGCCCTTTCTGCTCGCGGCGCTCCACGAGCAATCTCGCTTTCGCCACAAGATCCGCGGCATCGGCAAAGCGCTCCTGCTCGACAGCTATCTCGATGAGCTGGACGAAAGCATCGAAAGTGGGCTTCTTGTCTATCGAAAGCTCGAGATTTGCGCGGGCTTCCACGAGCTTGCCCGCCTGACGGCTGGCAATGGCGAATCGAAAGAGTTCTTCAGCCGTCTTCTCTTTGTACATACCGTATCTTGTACCCTCGAGCAAGGAAGATTGTCAGTGACATTATAATGGGCGGATGACTCTCTTACAGGCAGGAAAGAAAGACCGAAAAGCCGGCACCAGTCTCGCTCAGGCTCTTCTTCTACTGATTACCTGCCTGACTCCGATTCAGCTCCTGTTTGCCGTCGAGCCCGCCCTGGCACAGCTTGACGGAATATCCGAGATCGGTCACAGCTATCAATCCGACGCCCGGGGCGGCTGCGAGACTTCAATAGGCGATACCGCCCTGGCCCACGTGAGACAACCGGCATCGGTCATGCTCCAGGCCCATGGACGATTCGACTCCAAGATCACCAATGTCTTCGTCCTCAACAATTCCTGGACCAATCCCACCCAGCGGACACAGTCCCTGGTCAACCAGCTTCTCTCATACAATCTCGGCATCGTGCATGCCCTGGGGAGCCGCTACGCCCTGGGCCTCGCCTGGGAAACCGGGGGCTGGTCCACCAATTTCCAGAATCAGGCCATGTCGGCGAATTTCCTGAGACCGGTTTTCAACTCGGTGGGCTACAAGCGATACACCATCACAGCCAATCTCGGTGCTAAGGTGACCGATAAAGTTTTCATAGGCGCCGGTCCCCATATAGACATCATGCGCTTTTCCACCAATCTTCCGGTGGCCAACGCCCTGATGAAATGGCCTTCCACATATAGTGTCGGCGCCGGTTACCAGCTCGGCATGCTCTATCACCCGAATCGCAAAGTCTCCCTGGGGGCAAGCTTCTCATCGCCTTCCTATATGGGCAACCTCTCGAACAAA